>DATJIB010000121.1:0-3686 GCA_035493575.1 Rhodocyclaceae bacterium
GCCTTCTTCGGCTACCTGCTGCCTTGGGGTCAGATGTCTTTCTGGGGCGCCCAGGTGATCGTGAACCTGTTCTCGGCCATCCCGGTCATTGGCCCTGATCTGTCGATCTGGCTGCGCGGCGACTTCGTGGTCGGCGATGCAACCCTGAACCGTTTCTTCTCTTTCCACGTCATCGCCATGCCTTTGGTGCTGCTGGGTCTGGTTGCTGCGCACATCATCGCGCTGCACGAAGTCGGCTCCAACAATCCGGATGGTGTCGAGATCAAGAAGCACAAGGACGCAAACGGTATTCCGCTCGACGGCATTCCTTTCCATCCTTACTACACCTTGAAGGATATCGTCGGTGTGGTCGTGTTCCTGATCGTGTTCTCGTTGATCGTATTCTTCCTGCCTGAGTTTGGCGGTTACTTCCTCGAGTACAACAACTTCATCCCGGCCGACCCGCTCAAGACTCCGCCGCATATCGCACCGGTCTGGTACTTCACGCCTTACTACTCGGTGCTGCGTGCCATTACCTATCCATTGCTCGGCATCGATGCCAAGTTCTGGGGTGTGATCGGCATGGGCGCATCGGTGGTGATCTTTGCCTTCCTGCCGTGGCTGGATCGCAGCCCGGTCAAGTCGATCCGCTACCGCGGCCCGATCTTCAAGGTTCTGCTCACCATCTGGGTGATTGGCTTCTTCATCCTCGGTTTCCTTGGCACCAAGCCGCCATCGTATGAGTTCTTCGGGGTCATCCCGGGCGCTCCGATTGCGCAGCTGTTCTCGTTGTACTACTTCCTCTTCTTCTTGACGATGCCGATCTGGTCCAAGATAGATAAGTGCAAACCTGAGCCAGAAAGGGTGACCGGGTAATGAAAAAGTTTCTGACTGCTCTTCTGTTCGTCCCAGTGCTTGCCTTTGCAAGTGGTGCCGAAGTTCATCTCGACCAGGCGCCGGACAAGCGTAACGACCAGGCTGCCCTGCAGCGTGGTGCCAAGATATTCGTGAATTACTGCCTGAACTGTCACTCCGCTTCCTACATGCGCTACAACCGCCTGCAGGACATCGGTCTGTCGGAACAGCAGATCAAAGACAACCTGTTGTTCACCGCCGAAAAGGTGGGTGAGCCGATGCGCATCGCCATGCAACGCGGCGATGCTAAGGAATGGTTCGGTGCTGCACCGCCTGACCTGACCATCATCGCGCGCGCCCGCTCTTCGGAAACGGGCACAGGTCCTGACTGGCTCTACACCTATCTGCGCTCCTTCTATCGGGACGACACCCGTCCGACCGGCTGGAACAACGTAGTGTTTGAGAACGTCGGCATGCCGCACGCCTTATGGGAACTACAAGGCGAGCAAGTTGCTCACTTTCAAGAAAAAGATGATGGACATGGCGGAAAGTCCAAGCATTTTGAAAAGTTTGAACTAACTAAGCCAGGCAAGCTCACAACCGAGGAATACGATTCGGCTGTGGGTGATCTGGTGGCGTATCTGCAGTATATGGGCGAGCCTGTCAGCGAGTTTCGCAAGCAGCTCGGCACTATGGTGCTAGTGTTCCTCGGAGTCCTTCTGATATTCGCGTATGCTTTGAAGCGCGAGTTCTGGAAAGACATTCATTAATTCACCTGAGCTCAGCTAAAACCAAACTATGGCGCAACGTGAAGTAAGCGCACCATCCGTTCGTCGCGTGGTGCGCGACGCCGACTATTCCTGGGGTACCAGTGCCATGATGAATCTGTATTCGGGTACTACTGACCCGTTCAGCCATCGCTGCCGCATCGTCCTGTACGAAAAGCAGATGGACTTCCAGGTCATCGACGTCGACCTGTTCAACAAGCCGGAAGATATTGCCGTCATCAATCCATACAACCGCGTGCCGGTTCTGGTTGATCGCGACCTTATCCTCTACGAAGCCAATATCATCAACGAGTACATCGATGAGCGTTTCCCGCATCCGCAACTGATGCCGCCGGATCCGATCATGCGTGCGCGTGCGCGTCAGCTCCTGTTCACCATGGAGCATGAACTGTTCGCCCACATTGAGGCTCTCGAAAAGAACCTCAAGACGGCCGACAAATCGCGTCAGCACATTCGTGAACGTCTCACCGAACTGGCTCCGCTGTTCAACAAGCAAAAGCACATGCTTGGCGAAGATTTCTCCATGCTCGACGTGGCCATCGCACCGCTGCTGTGGCGCCTGGATCACTACGGCGTAGAGTTGCCTAAGACAGCAGCACCTCTGCAAAAATACGCAGAGCGCATTTTCAGCCGCCAGGGTTTCATCGACGCGCTGACACCTTCCGAAAAGGTAATGCGCCGTTAAGGACAACAGAATGGCTGCCTCGGCGGCCATTTTGTTTTGCACTCACCGCAACAGAAATTAATTATGGTTTCAACCAAACCCTATCTCATCCGCGCCCTGTGGCAGTGGTGCATCGATCAAGGCCAAACGCCTTACATGGTCGTCGTCGTCGACGAACATACCCAAGTCCCGCATGGGCACGTCAAAGACGGCCAGATCACTTTGAACATTGGTCTGAACGCCACCAATGCCCTCGACATCGGCAACGAATACATCTCCTTCCAGGCCCGCTTCGGCGGCGTGGCGCAGCAGTTGTTTGTACCGGTAGAACGCGTCGCTGCCATCTATGCCCGCGAGAGCAATGAGGGCATGAGCTTTGAAGTGACGGAAGTGGATTCTGCGAATACGCTGGCGGGGACTAATGACGCTGACGGGGATACGCCGCCGGATGAGCCTACGCCGGGTGGCGGGGGGAATCGGCCGAAGTTCACGGTTGTTAAATAGCGTTAAGCAAATTTTAATCGCTTGATGCTAATGGGTGCAATAAGGTGACAGAAAAGCTGACGGCGAAAGACTATTTTCAGAATGGCAATAAGTGGTCTCACAATATTGCGCGGCTTGCTTTACCGATCGTGCTCTGGATCGCAAAAAAGGGCCTGACCATTACCTACAAGCAATTAGCCGAAGAGCTTTGCGCTCTACACGGTGAAGAGATCAAGCAACGCATGACAGTTTATGGTTGGCCTGCCGGGCGTATTGGCCATGCCGTCGAAATGCTTGCAATTGATTGGGGGGAGGTCATTCCACCTTTAAATGCTGTAATTGTGAATGCCCAGACTGAACTTCCAGGACTCGGTGCCGATAGCTTTATCAAGCGCTATTTGAAGCGTGGCTTAACGCGGCGATTGGACTCAAATAATCGCAAAGAAATTATTAAGAATATTATTGAAAGTGTTCACGATTATCCTCATTGGGATGCTGTGGCCAAATACTTTCAAGTGAAAATCCCTCGTTCTGTTTCCGTCTTAGATATAGAAAATCAAGCTCCGATCAGACTGCCCAAAGTATCTGCAATGATGGGCGGCGGCCCGGAAACTATCGAGCACAAAAATTTAAAGAAGTGGGCTGTCGCGAACCCAGAGATGTTTTTGACGTTTGGTCGGTTTTCAACAAGTGCTGGGAAAGATGAGTTTCCACTTCTTTCTGGTGATCGACTGGACGCTCATTTTCAAAACAATAATACGCGGCTGGCAATTGAGGTTAAAGCTAGTACTGCGCCTGATAGCGAGATATTTCGCGGAGTCTTTCAGTGCGTCAAATACAGGGCGACCTTACGGGCCATGCAACTAGCAAATGGAGAGTATCCGAATGCTCAATCAGTGTTGCTAACAACTAAAAAA
>DATJIB010000122.1:0-6224 GCA_035493575.1 Rhodocyclaceae bacterium
TCTTTTCTATCGGAGCCGCTCATGAACCTGCGTCCTCAGCACACTAGTCTCCTTGTCGGCCTTGCCTGTTTGGCGATGCCTCTGCTCAGCAATGCGCAAACCAAGCCGCCGATCGCGACCTACTGGATGAGCGCCGAGACAAGCTCTGGGATGAATATGACAGGTGGCGCGCCGAGCATGACGGACATGGCCAGCCTGATGCTGGGTGGTGGCATGAATAGCACCAGCAAGCATTTGCTATTGCAATTGGGCTCACAGCAATCGAGCAGTGATGAGCCCAGTGCCGATCACACCATTCCAAGCAGTATGAATATGGGCAGCAGCCTGCCGCTGCGCACGCCGCGCAAAGCGCCGGTGGTAAAAGAAAAGCATCAGGAAGATGTGCCGGACAATTATGAAAAGCCCAAAGGCCGCTTGCTCTTGTTCTGGGGCTGTGGTGCGCAGGCCGGCGCTGGCCAGCCAGTGATTATTGATTTCGCCAAGGTGGCGAGCGGGCAATCCTGGCCGAGCGGTATTTTCTCGCGCCGCGTCAGCACGCAGATGGGGCCAGCCTATGGCCGTTCCAAAACCTATGGCGACTGGCCGAACGAAAAAGACAGCACGCGCGTGCCAAATGAATCTTCATTGCGAGGCGAGCATGTTATCAAGGGCAACTACTCGCCCGATATCCGTTTCAATCTCGACACGACCGACTATCTGGCACCGTTGGATATCAGCATGAGCAAGCAGGCCAGTGGTGCACTGAACGTGAGCTGGAAGAGCATCAACAATGCCACGGGTTACTTTGCCAATGTCATGGGCAGCAATCAGGCGGGTAGCGACATGGTGTGGTGGGTGTCCGCTAATGGCAAAGAATTCGGTGAAGCACTGTTCAATTACATCGCGCCAAGCGAAGTAGCCAAGCTGATCAAGGACAAAGTGGTACTGCCGCCATCCACAACGGAATGTGCAGTACCCAAGGAAGTCATGGCCGCCGCCCCTAACGCCATGCTGCGCATGATCGCCTATGGCGACGAAGCCAACTTCGCCAACCCGCCGCGCCCCAAGGATCCGAAAGCAGCATGGAATCCGGAATGGGTAGCCAAGGTGCGCGTCAAAGCCACCGCCATGCAGCCGATCATGGAAGGCGAGAGCGGCGGTCGTGGCGGACGTTCATCGTCCGATAGCACGCCGAGTGTGGGCGGTGCGATCAAGAGTTTGTTTGGTTTTTAAGGAAAGCGGATGATCCGGGGAAGTTGCTTATGTGGCGGTGTGCGCTATGAAATCTCGGGGCCATTGTCAGCGGTACTGAATTGCCATTGCTCGGTCTGTCGCAAGGCTCACGGTAGCGCTTTCCGCAGCCGCGGTCGGGTCGCCTCCAAGGATTTCAAATGGATGCAAGGCGAAGACCTGATGACTTATTTCGAGTCTTCGCCTGGCAACCGGCGCGGATTCTGCCGCGTGTGCGGATCGCCTATTCTGACCAAGTTTGATAATGATGGCTCCGTGTACAGCGTGCCATTCGGGGCATTGGACGATGATCCTGGCGTCCAGCCGCAACTGCATGCCTATGTGGCGAGCAAGGCACCTTGGCATGCAATTACGGATGAGCTGCCTCAATACGACGAGCTGCCGCCCAAGGCTTAAGTGGCGCTAAACCACCTTCACGCTGATGTCGTGCAGGCCGTCGATGTGACCCAGCATCGTGTCACCGGGAACGACAGGCCCGACATTCTCGGGAGTGCCGGCATAGATGATGTCACCGGGGAACAGCTCGTAATATTTCGACAAATTGACGATCTGTTCGGCCACTGACCAGATCATCTGCGATAGGTCGCTGCTTTGCTTGACCTGGCCATTTACCGACAAGGTAATCGCACCCTTGTTGAAATGGCCGACGCTGGAGACCGGTTGCAAGTGGCCGATGACGGCTGAGTGATCGAAGGACTTGCCGACCTCCCAGGGCTTTCTCTGTTCTTTCATATTGTTCTGCAGATCGCGGCGTGTCATGTCGAGGCCAACGGCGTAGGCCGCGACATGGCTCAGCGCATCCGCGACTTCTATATCCCGTCCGCGCTTGCCGATGGCGGCGACCAGCTCCACTTCGTAGTGGTAGTTCTTGGTCATGGTCGGGTAGGGGTGATCTATGGTCTTACCGGGCGGAACCAGTTGAATGGCGTCGGTCGGCTTCTCGAAGAAGAAAGGCGGCTCGCGATCGGGATCCGAGCCCATTTCACGCGCGTGGGCTGCATAGTTGCGACCGATGCAATAGATGCGCCGCACTGGAAATAGCTGCTTGCTGCCGACGACCGAAATGGTGGTCTTGGGAATCTCGAACATCAGATTCTCTTTGGGCACCTTGGCGGCGTGCGCATCGGAAAGCACCAGGCCGGTGCTGAGGGCTGCAGTGGTGCCGAAAAACTTGCGACGTGAATGATTCATATGGCCTCCTCGTTGCGGGAGTGCCTATGGTCGCGCGCTCGACTGACTGAGTTCTTACATCAAAATTCGAGCGGATCCACGTCCAGATGCCAGCGCAATTCACGGCTGACTTTTTGCGCATACAGTGTTTCCATCCATTGCGTCAGGAAGTGCTGCAGCACTGGGCGACTCGGTGATTCAACCAGCAGTTGCCCGCGTTCCAGATTCATGAGACGGAACATGCGCATGGGCACGGGATCATAAACACTGACCAGATCGCTATCTCCTAATAACTCTTGGGCCGCGGCTCGGGCGCGGCCGAGGAATTCTAGCGACTGATCAATGCTCGGCGCTTCGGCACGTAACAATGCCTGGAAGGTGTAGGGCGGGAAGCCGGCTTGCTCGCGTTCTTCCAGCTGAGCATTGGCGAACGATTCAAAATCATGCTGCATCAAGGCCTGGTACAGCGGATGCTCGGGGTACTCGGTTTGAATCAGCACGTGGCCGGGCAGGTCGGCGCGACCACTACGTCCGCCGACTTGCATCAGCTGTGCAAACAATCTTTCCGGCGCGCGAAAATCCGCTGCGAAGAGTGCCGCGTCAGCACCGATGGCGCCAACCAGAGTGAGCTTGGGAAAGTCGTGGCCCTTGGCCAGCATCTGGGTGCCGATCAGGATATCGACTTCGTTGGCATGCACCGCTTCCAGCAGCGCGCGCCACTTGGTCGGTGAATTGGCGGAGTCCCGATCGACGCGCAATACGCGCGCACCGGGAAAACGCTCTACCAATGTTTCTTCCAGCCTTTGGGTGCCGCGGCCGAAAGGATGAATGTCCTGATTGCCGCAGCCAGGGCAGGCGGATGGGATATGGCTTTCACAGCCGCAGTGATGGCAACGCAAGCGCTTGTCGGCCAGATGCACCACCATATTGGCGGCGCAACGTTGGCAGGTCGATACCCAGCCGCATGACGGGCAAGCCAGCACCGGTGCATAGCCACGCCGGTTGAGGAAGATCAGGCTTTGCTCACCGCGCGCCAGGCGTGCTTCGATGGCAGCAAACATATGCATGGACAAACCGTCCTGCAGCTTTTCCTTGCGCGTATCGATGCAGCGCACGATGGGCGGTGCTTCGGCAACGGCACGCGCATTGAGCTCAAGCAATGTATAGCGTTGGCTATGCGCGTGGTGATAGGTTTCCAACGACGGCGTCGCGGAGCCGAGCACTATCGGTACATTCAATTGCTTGGCGCGCATGACGGCCACATCGCGAGCCGAGTAGCGCAGACCCTCCTGCTGCTTGAAAGAAGCGTCGTGCTCTTCGTCGACCACGATCAGGCCAAGCCGTGGCAGTGGCGTGAACACCGACAGTCGCGTGCCCATCACGATGTCGGCACGGCCTTCTAGCGCATCGAGGAAGCCGCGCGCACGTGCTGCATCGGCAAGACCGCTGTGAGCAGAGATAATCTTGGCAGCAGGGAAGCGGGCGGCGACGCGTCCTTCTAGTTGCGGCGTCAGTGCGATTTCTGGTACCAGCATCAGCGCTTGCTGGCCACGCGCTAATACGGCTTCAATCGCATGCAGATAGACCTCGGTCTTGCCGCTGCCGGTAATGCCGTGCAACAAAAACGGTGTGAATTGTCCGGCTGCCGCATCAATGGCTGCATAGGCGGCTTGCTGTTCCGGATGCAGTGCGGGACGCTGAATTGTTGCGTCGGCCGCACCAGTTTTTTCTTTGGGGATGCGCGGCAATTTCCCTTTGCGCAGCATCGGCGGCAGCGCCAATGCCATTACCTCACCGAGCGGATGCTGGTAATAGCGCGCACAGAATTCGCACAGGGCCAACCAGTCATCCGGCAAGCGCGGCATGTCGCGCAAAATAGCGAGTGCGGACTTGAGTTTATCCAGCGGTTGATCGGTCTCATCGAGTACCGCAACGATGACGCCGACCTTCTCGCCGCGCCCGAATGGCACGCTGACGCGATAGCCAACATCGCTACTTTGCGCATCCGCGCAGAGGTAATCGAAGAGCCGTGGCAGAGGCAGATCAAGTGCCACGCGGAGGATAGGTTGGGTGCTCATGGGCTTGGCGCCGACATCTAGATTGTTCTTTGCGTTTGCGCCCTAGTTTCTTGTTCGAAAAGGGGTTTTACTCTACCCACAATTTCTGTGGATAACTTTGTGGGAAACCTCTTTGGAGATGCGCTAAGTGGCCGCCCTGATTGAGAATTTGTTACGTTGTATAACAATTGTGCAACAAATAATTTCTTTTATATCAATAGCATATGCTTATGCTCTTGATCTGCTTCGAGATCTTGTGTGGTGCATCCGCACATGCTTTTTTCTGTGCATAAGTCAATACTTGACACCCATTTTTGGGCCCCCACAGTGGTGCGTTTTTGCACATTCCCGGATCCCGGAAAATCCCCTTTCAGATCAGTGCTAAGGGATGTCAGGAACGAAAATTGTGCACCGTTTCGACCAATGCCGTGACGCTTTCCGGCGGTGTGAACTGCGAAATTCCATGGCCCAGATTAAACACATGCCCCGTATTGGGTGCGCCGGGTTTTTGCGCCGATGCGTAATCTTCGAGCACGCGTGTCGCTTCAGCGGCGATGGCTTCGGGGCCCGCGAACAAAGTCATTGGATCCAGGTTACCTTGCAGGGCCACTTTGTCGCCAACACGACGACGTGCATCACCAAGGCTGGTGGTCCAATCCAGACCGAGCGCATCGCAACCGATGTCAGCCATGGCTTCCAGCCATTGACCGCCACCCTTGGTGAATACGATGCACGGCACACGTTCACCATCGTGAGTTTTTTTCAGACCGGCGACGACTTGCTTCAAGTAGGGCAAGGAAAATTCATGGAAGGCGCGATGCGACAGCGCACCACCCCAGGTATCGAAAATCTGTACGGCCTGAACACCAGACTCAATCTGGGCATTCAGATAAGACGTGACCGACTGGGCATTGATACTGAGGATGTGATGCAGCAAATCCGGGCGCTCGTAGAGCATGGTCTTGATGGTGCGGTGATCGGACGAGCCGCCGCCTTCGACCATATAGCAGGCCAGGGTGAAGGGGCTGCCGGAGAAGCCAATCAGCGGCACCGAGTTATCCAGGGCGCGGCGGATTTCGACCACGGCGTCCATGACATAGCGCAGGTGATCGTAAGGATCGGGCACGCTCAGATCGCGGATCGCCCATTCTTCACGCAGCGGCCGCTCGAACTTGGGGCCTTCGCCCTCAGCGAAATACAGGCCCAGACCCATGGCATCGGGAATGGTCAGAATGTCAGAGAACAGGATGGCGGCATCGAGCTTGTAACGGGCCAGCGGTTGCAGCGTCACTTCGCAAGCCATGGCTGGCGATTTGCACAGATTCAGGAAGTTGCCGGCACGCTTGCGTGTCTCGTTGTACTCAGGCAGATAACGGCCAGCCTGACGCATTAGCCACAGCGGTGTGTGATCAACGGGCTCGCGCAAAAGCGCACGTAGAAAATTGTCGTTATGTGGACGTGCCATGGCTCAGGCCGAAAAAATCAAAACGCCGATTTTACGCTGTTGCGTGTGGTGACTGGCGTTTTCCATGGCAAGCCGGGGGATTAATATGAAGAAACTTATCCCAGATCAAGCTTAAGCTTGCGCCCGCCGCTGATGCTGAAGCCTTCGCGGGTATAAAACGCCAGCGCCCGGTTAAATTGTGGCAAGGGTGGTGTGGTTAGTTCAATGCGCGTCCAGCCACACCCGGCAGCGTAGGTTTTGAGTGCCGCCAGCAACTGGGCGCCCACACCCTGCGAACGCCAAGCGGGGCCAACATAGAATTC
>DATJIB010000123.1:0-4129 GCA_035493575.1 Rhodocyclaceae bacterium
GGGGGTGTAGGGCGCGAATTGTTTCTTATGTAGCAGATCTTCAGCCATTGCTTCCAGATTCCATCAAATAAAGGTGGCTTTTATATATGAAACCAGCCAGTACTGCAAGTCACTTAATCAAGGACAGGTTTAATAGGGGAATTCTTACACCTTGCTGCGCATGGCGCGGGCCTTCTCGCGAACCCAGTCCTTGTCCTTTTCTGCTTCGCGTTTATCGTACTGCTTCTTGCCCTTACCCAGGCCAATATTCAGCTTGATGCGCCCTCTGGTGTAGTGCAAGTCCAGTGGTATCAAGGCAAAGCCGGCCCGTTCCACGCCGCCGATGAGTTTCTTGATTTCCTTTTCGTGCAGCAAGAGCTTGCGCGTCCGCACCGGATCCGTATACACATGGCTGGAGGCGGTTGTCAGCGGGCTGATATGGCAGCCGATCAAAAAGACTTCGCCGTCCTTGAGAATGACGTACGACTCTTTAATATTAGCCCGCCCAGCCCGGATTGCCTTGGCTTCCCAACCCTCGAGCACGATTCCCGCCTCGTAGCGGTCTTCGATGAAATAGTCGTGAAAGGCTTTCTTATTTTCGGCAATGCTCATGGATGCTGATGCAGCGGGTGCGGCGCGGTAGAATTGCGTAATTCTAACTCACTGCCGCCCTATGGCCGACGTTGAAAAATCCGTATTGATAGAGCGCACCGCTGCGCAGATGTTCGAACTGGTCGATCGTGTCGAAGACTATCCAAAGTTTCTGCCCTGGTGTGGCGGCATAGAGCTGCACGAGCGCACAGCCGAAACCACCATCGCTACCCTGCATATCAACTATCACGGGTTGAAGTCCCACTTTTCGACCGCCAACACCAAAGTGATTCCATCACGCATGGATATCAGGCTGCGCGAAGGTCCTTTCAAGAAAATGGAAGGCAGCTGGCGTTTTACCCCCTTGGGGGACGCCGCCTGCAAGATCGAATTTCGGCTGCATTATGAGTTTTCCAACCGCATGTTGGAAATGGCCTTGGGGCCGGTGTTCAATATTATTGCCAACACCTTTGTCGAATCGTTCGTGAAACGTGCGCAGGTGGTTTATGGCTGAGAACCTCAATATTCAGGTTGTATATGCCTTGCCGGAGCAGCAGGAGCTGGTGTCCCTGTCTTTGGCGCCGGGTAGCACCGTATTGCAGGCCTTGCAGGCGTCGGGGCTGCTTGAAAAGCACGCAGTTGAGTTGGCTACCAGCAAATTCGGTATCTACGGCAAGCTGGCCAAGCTGGATGCGGTTTTGCGCGATCACGACCGCGTTGAAATCTACCGTCCGCTGATAGCAGACCCCAAGGAAGTGCGCAAAGCCCGTGCGGCTGAAGGCAAAGGCATGAAGAAGGGCGGAGCTAAGCCACAAAGCCCGGCTTAATCCCTCACAGCAAGGGTTTGCCCGATGGGTCCGACATGCGTATAATGCGTTTTTGCCGCAAAGGATAATTAAAATGCGTGTGGTCCAGAAGGCGTTGACGTTTGATGACGTCCTCCTCATTCCAGCTCATTCGAGCGTGCTTCCCCGCGATGTCAGCCTGGCTTCAAAACTGACCCGCAATATCACCCTGAATATTCCACTGGTATCCGCCGCTATGGATACCGTCACCGAGTCGCGTCTGGCTATTGCCTTGGCGCAAGAAGGTGGTCTGGGGATTGTGCACAAGAATTTGAAGCCTGCCGAGCAGGCTGCTGAAGTTTCCAAGGTCAAGCGTTACGAGTCCGGTGTGCTGAAGGACCCGATCACCATCCCGCCAAGCATGTTGGTGCGCGATGTGATTACCTTGACCCGTACCCATAAGTTCTCTGGTTTGCCCGTGCTGGATGGTTCGCGCGTTGTCGGTATCGTGACCAATCGCGATCTGCGCTTTGAAACCAATCTGGATCAGCCCGTCAGCGCCATCATGACCCCGGCATCGCGCCTGGTGACGGTGCGCGAAGGCAGCAATCCAGAAGAAGCCAAGATCCTGATGCACAAGCACCGTCTAGAGCGCGTGCTGGTGGTGAATGAGGCTTTCGAGCTCAAGGGTCTGATTACGGTCAAAGACATCCAGAAATCCACTGAGCACCCATTTGCCTGCAAGGACGATTTTGGTCGTCTGCGTGTTGGCGCTGCGGTGGGCGTGGGCGAGGGTACCGAACTGCGCGTCGAACTGCTGGCTGAAGCTGGTGTGGATGTGATCGTGGTCGATACGGCGCATGGCCATTCCGAAGGCGTGCTCAAGCGCGTGCAGTGGGTCAAGAAAAACTTTCCGAATGTGCAGGTCATCGGCGGCAATATCGCCACCGCAGCGGCAGCACTTGCGCTGGTTGATCATGGCGCTGATGGCGTCAAGGTAGGTATCGGTCCCGGTTCCATTTGCACCACGCGTATCGTCGCGGGTGTGGGTGTGCCGCAAATCACTGCCGTCGATAACGTTGCAACGGCGCTGGCTAACACCGGCGTGCCGATGATTGCTGACGGCGGTATCCGCTACTCCGGTGACATCTCCAAGGCGATTGCTGCCGGTGCCAACTCTGTCATGCTGGGTGGTTTGTTTGCCGGCACGGAAGAAGCGCCAGGTGAGACCGTATTGTTCCAGGGCCGTTCGTACAAGTCCTACCGCGGTATGGGTAGCCTGGGTGCGATGAAGGATGGCTCTTCGGATCGCTACTTCCAGGAAGCCGACGGCAGCAATGCCGACAAGCTGGTGCCTGAAGGTATCGAAGGTCGCGTGGCCTACAAGGGTCCGGTGGGTGCGGTGATTCATCAGCTTATGGGCGGTCTACGTGCCACCATGGGTTATGTAGGCTCACCGACCATCGATCACATGCGTGCCAACGCCGAATTCGTCGAAATCACTTCCGCAGGTATTCGTGAGTCGCACGTGCATGATGTGCAGATCACCAAGGAAGCGCCGAACTACCACATGGATTAAGTAGTCGTTGTTCCGTAAAGGCGGCTACGGCCGCCTTTCTCATTTCCGGCTTTAAGATTTAATTTTATGTCCCATAAGAAAATCCTCATTCTCGATTTCGGTTCCCAGGTCACGCAACTGATCGCTCGGCGCGTGCGCGAACAGCAGGTCTATTGCGAGCTGCATTCCTATGATGTGTCGGATGATTTCATTCGCGAATTCAATCCGGCTGGCATCATTCTTTCAGGCGGACCGAACTCGGTTTATGAGGCACAAGACTGGCGCGCGCCGCAAGCCGTGTTTGAGCTGGGCGTACCGGTATTTGGTATTTGCTACGGCATGCAGACCATGGCAGAGCAGCTCGGCGGAAAAGTCGAGAGCTCGAACAAGCGTGAATTTGGGTACGCAGAAATTCGTGCGCATGGCCATTCCGCTTTGTTCCGCGATATCCAGGATCGCACCAATGCCGAAGGCCATGGCTTGATCGATGTATGGATGAGTCATGGTGACAAGGTCACCGCGCTGCCACCGGGCTTCAAGATTATCGCCAGCAATGAATCGACCCCGATAGCGGCGATTGCCGACGAAGAGCGCAAGTTCTACGCTGTCCAGTTCCACCCCGAAGTTACGCATACCCCTAAGGGACGCGACATGCTCGCGCGCTTTGTGCACGACATTTGCGGCTGTGGCAACGACTGGAATATGCCGGGCTACATCGACGAAGCTGTTGCCAAGATTCGCGAGCAAGTAGGTAGCGACGAAGTCATTCTGGGCCTTTCGGGTGGCGTTGATTCATCCGTCGCAGCAGCGCTGATTCACCGCGCCATTGGCGACCAACTGACCTGTGTGTTTGTTGATAACGGTTTGCTGCGCCTCAACGAAGGCAAGCAGGTGATGGATACCTTTGCCTTGCATCTCGGCGTCAAAGTGATTCACGTTGATGCAACCGAACAGTTCATGGGCCACCTCAATGGCGTGACCGATCCGGAGGCCAAGCGCAAGATCATTGGCCGTGAATTCGTTGAGGTGTTTCAAGTCGAATCGGGCAAGCTCAAGAATGCCAAGTGGTTGGCACAAGGCACCATCTATCCGGACGTGATTGAGTCTGCCGGCGCCAAGACTGGCAAGGCCCACACCATCAAGAGTCATCACAACGTCGGCGGTTTGCCGGAGACGCTGAACCTGAAGCTGCTCGAGCCGCTGCGCGATCTGTTCA
>DATJIB010000124.1:0-3250 GCA_035493575.1 Rhodocyclaceae bacterium
CCGAAAGCATTCAACTACTGCATCAGCCGCCGCCGGCCGAGTTTGGTGAATCACTCGATCGTGTCCAGCAACAAGCCTGGCAGCGCGTGCGCTTTGATGAACTGTTGGCGCAGCAGATCTCGCTGCGCCGCGCTTACATTCGCAGACGTGAACACACTTCGCCGCCAATGCCGGCAACCGGACGTTTAACCAACGCCCTGCAAGCCAGTCTGCCATTTACCTTGACAGGCGCGCAGCAGCGCGTGGTGGCTGAAATCCGTGGTGACCTTGCTGCCTCGCATCCCATGCAACGTTTATTGCAAGGTGATGTAGGCAGCGGCAAAACCGTCGTCGCTGCACTGGCCATGTTGCAAGCGGTGGAGAATGGTTATCAGGCAGCCCTGATGGCGCCCACTGAGATTCTGGCTGAGCAGCACTTCATCAAGCTCAAGCAATGGCTGCCACCTTTGGGTATCGATGTGGCGTGGCTGACGGGTAGTCTCAAGAAAAAAGAAAAGACCGCCATGCTCGAAGCCGTCGCCAGCGGCTCAGCTCAAGTTGTGGTCGGCACGCATGCCTTGATTGAAGATAGCGTTACCTTTCAGAATCTGGGCTTGGCGGTGGTCGATGAGCAGCATCGTTTTGGTGTGCGCCAACGCCTGGCTTTGCGTCAGAAAAGTCTGCAAGCCAACGCGCAAGCCGTCCATCAATTGATGATGTCGGCAACGCCGATTCCGCGCACGCTGGCCATGAGCTTGTATGCGGATCTGGATGTGTCGGTGATCGACGAGTTGCCACCCGGCCGTACGCCGATTCGCACGCGCTTGGTCAAGGCCGCGCGCCGCGATGAAGTCGTCGCGCATGTGCATGAGGCTTGTGTTGCAGGCCATCAGGCTTACTGGGTGTGTCCGCTGGTGGAAGAGAGCGAAACCCTGGATCTGCAAACCGCGATCGATACCTTTGAGACACTGAGCCAAGAGCTGCCGGATATCAAGGTAGGACTGGTGCATGGGCGCATGAAGCCGGATGAAAAGTCGGCGACAATGGAAGCCTTTGGACGCAATGAGATTCAATTGCTGATCTCGACCACGGTGATTGAAGTGGGTGTTGATGTGCCGAATTCCACCTTGATGGTGATTGAACATGCCGAACGTTTTGGTCTGTCGCAACTGCACCAATTGCGTGGCCGTGTTGGCCGTGGTGCGGCCGAGTCATCGTGCATCTTGATGTATGAAGCACCTTTGTCGGAGATGGCGCGCGCACGTTTGAAAGTGATTTTTGAAAATACGGATGGTTTCGAAATCGCACGTCAGGATTTGCATCTGCGTGGTCCGGGCGAGTTCATAGGCTCGCGCCAGAGCGGTCTGCCCATGTTGAAGTATGCTGATCTTGAGGACCCGGTTTTGATTGAGGCTGCGCGCACGGCCGCGGAAGAAATGTTACGTGATTATCCTGAATATGCAGAGCGCCATTTGCAGCGTTGGCTGGCTGGCGCTGAAGAATTGTTGAAAGCATGAGCCTGAATCGAATCAATAGCCGTAGCCCGGATGCGGGCGGCTGGTTGCCGCATATTCCCAAATCATTACCTGCTGTGCTGCAGGCCTGGCTGGGCGAAACCGGCTCGCTGACGCGACGCGTGCAAAGCATATGCAGCAGCGCCCAGCCATTCAGTTTGCGCTTGTTGGCCCATGATTTTTCGCTGCCGCACCGAGATGAAGTGACCCTGTTGCAGACGCATCAGCGGGTGCGTTCGCGCGAAATTCTCCTGCAACGCGGCAGCGTGCCGCTGGTGTTTGCGCATTCAGTGGTGGCGCGCAGAGACTTGCGTGGTGCCTGGACGAGTATGGATGGTGTTGGTGGTCGATCACTCGGCAGCGTGTTGTTTGCCGATCATCGCGTGGTCCGCGGTGCCTTGCACTTCAAGCGCCTGGATGCGCGCCATCCGCTGTTTCAAAAAGCATTACCCTGGTGTGGTGTAGCGCCTAAGGAGCTGTGGGCTCGCCGCGCCGTGTTTAGCCGCTATGGCAAACCCCTGGCCGTTACCGAAGTCTTTCTACCCAGTATCCTCAGTCTATGAATTTAAGTGAGCTGAAAAACAAGCTGGATCTGTATGAACGTCTGATGCGCCTGGATCGGCCCATCGGTATTCTGTTGCTGCTGTGGCCAACCCTGTGGGCATTGTGGGCCGTGAGCGCAGGATCGCCGCCGTTCATGGTGTTGTGGATTTTTGTTTTGGGCACGGTACTAATGCGCTCGGCCGGCTGCGTCATCAATGATTATGCCGATCGCGATTTTGACCCGCATGTGGAGCGCACCAAGAATCGTCCTTTGGCCGCCAAGCGCGTCAGCACCAAAGAAGCTTTGTTGTTGGCTGCAGGTCTATCGCTGCTGGCCTTTATTCTGATCCTGCCGCTAAATAAACTGGTCCTGCTACTCTCGGTACCGGCTTTGTTCCTGGCCGCCAGCTATCCTTTTACCAAACGCTTTCTCGCGATCCCGCAGGCCTATCTGGGGCTCGCTTTTGGCTTTGGCATTCCCATGGCGTTTGCTGCCGTGTTGGCGACGGTGCCGAATGACGCATGGATACTCTTGGTGGCGAATGTATTCTGGTCGATTGCCTACGATACCGAATACGCCATGGTCGATCGTGAAGATGATCTGAAGATAGGTATCAAAACCTCAGCGATTACTTTTGGCCGCTTTGATGTGGCCGCCATCATGATTTGCTACGCCATCACCCTGGGGCTGCTGGCCTGGTTTGGCTACAGACTGCATTACAGTTATCTCTACGATGTTTTTCTGCTCGTGGCGGCGGCTATCGCTGCCTACCATTACACCCTGATTCGCCAACGTGAACGGGATAAATGTTTCCGCGCTTTTCTGCATAACAACTGGCTGGGTGCGGTGGTGTTTGCCGGCTTTGTGGCCGAACTCAATTTGAAAGCCTATCTATGAAATACCGCGATCTGCGCGACTTCATCACCCAGCTCGAGCAACAAGGCGAGCTCAAACGTGTCGCTGTCGAGGTTGATCCCAATCTCGAAATGACCGAAATTTGCGACCGCACTTTGCGCGCAGGCGGCCCGGCCATTCTGTTCGAAAAGCCCAAGGGTCATACGATGCCGGTACTCGGTAATTTGTTTGGCACGCCGCGGCGCGTGGCTTTGGGCATGGGTGAAGAATCGGTCATGGCCTTGCGCGATGTCGGCAAATTATTGGCCATGCTCAAAGAGCCCGAGCCACCCAAGGGCTTGCGTGATGCCTGGGAAAA
>DATJIB010000125.1:0-2003 GCA_035493575.1 Rhodocyclaceae bacterium
TTTCCCTGCACTTTCTTCCCAGCGAATGCCGGCCCCTATAAGCGCAGCAATCACTTCAGCGTTATGCGGTTCGCTGAAGAAATCCAGGATGGACTCGGCAACAATAGGGCCAACATCGGGCACCTGCTGCAATGCCTCCAGATCGGCAGTTTGCAGTGCCGGCATATTGCCGAAATAGCGTGCAAGGTCTTTTGCCGTTGCTTCACCTACATTGCGGATGCCAAGTGCGTAGATGAAGCGCGCCAGCGTGGTTTGCTTGCTGTTATTGAGTGCATCCATGATGTTTTGCGCAGACTTCTCCGCCATGCGCTCAAGCCCGGCTAGCGTTGCCAAATCAAGCTGGTAAATATCAGCAAGCGTATGTACCAGCTCGGCATCTACCAATTGATCGACCAGCTTCTCGCCCAGGCCCTCAATATCCATGGCCCGACGCGATGCAAAATGCAGAATGGCCTGCTTGCGTTGTGCCGGGCAGAACAAGCCGCCGCTACAACGCGCCACGGCTTCATCTTCCAGTTTGACGATATGCGAACCACAGATCGGGCAAGCAGTCGGCATGACGAAAGCACGGGCGTTGGCAGGGCGCCTCTCCGCCAGCACCCTGACCACTTCGGGAATGACATCCCCTGCCCTGCGCACGCTGACGGTATCGCCTACATGCACATCCTTGCGTCGCACTTCATCTTCGTTATGCAATGTGGCATTGGTCACCGTTACGCCGCCGACAAACACCGCCTTCAGCCTTGCCACTGGCGTAATGGCACCGGTACGGCCAACCTGTACGGTGATATCCAGCACCTCGGTCAGTGCTTCCTGCGCCGGAAATTTATGGGCAACGGCCCAGCGCGGAGCGCGTGAGACAAAACCTAATTCGGCCTGCTGGTTGATGTTGTTAACCTTGTAAACAACGCCGTCGATATCGAAAGGCAATGTCTCGCGCTTGCGGCCTATGCTCTCGTAATAGCCCAATAAGCCTTGCAATCCCTGTACCGTAGCGCGTTCCTGGCAGACCGGCAGTCGCAGGCTGACCAGGTAATCCATGGCGGCGCTGTGTGTGGCGAGCGTGGGAATGCCATCTGCGGCACCTACTCCGTATGCAAAAAAAGTCAGCGGCCGCATGGCTGTGATTTTAGGGTCCAGCTGGCGCAGGCTGCCCGCCGCGGCATTACGAGGGTTAGCGAACAGCTTGTCGCCACGTCCTTCCTGTTCGCGGTTTAGCCGCTCGAAATCACGTTTCAGCATAAAAACCTCGCCACGTACCTCAAGCAACTTGGGCGGGTTTTGCGTACTCAGGCGCGTAGGAATTGCGCGGATGGTGCGCAGATTGCTGCTGACATCTTCGCCCGTGTAACCGTCGCCCCGTGTTGCACCTTGTACCAGCAGGCCATTTTCATAGGCCAGCGTGATGGCAAGCCCGTCAAACTTGGGCTCAACCGCATACTCGATATGCTCAAGCCCCAGACCTTCACGCACACGGCGGTCGAATGCCGCAACTTCGGCTTCTTCAAACGCATTATTCAGGGACAGCATCGCCACCCTGTGGGTGATGGCATCAAACGCCTTGAGCGGCGTTCCGCCTACGCGCTGGGTGGGGGAATCAGGTGTGATCAGTTCTGGGTGCGCTGCCTCAAGGGCTTGCAGCTCGCGGAATAGCCTGTCGTATTCACTGTCAGGGACGCTTGGGGCATCCAGCACATAATACTGGTAATCATGCAGGCGTATCTGTTCGCGCAAGGCGGCTATTTTGTCAGCGACTCGCTTATCGGACTCGGAAAATAGCGATCCCTGCTCATTACTGGACATGTTCTAGCAAATCAGGAAAAAAGACGCAGCGCGATGGAGCTACCTGGAACAATACCGCGCGCAACCATCGTGGAATGTATAACCTTGAGTTGTTGCCGGATTTTCTCTATCTGCATCTCACCCAGCGGGCGCTGATTGTCATCAACCAGCTGGCCACTGAGGCTGCCCTCCATTTGTTTGGCAATCAAGACCATCAGGTT
>DATJIB010000126.1:0-4452 GCA_035493575.1 Rhodocyclaceae bacterium
GCTTGGTCACCAGGGCGCGGGCAATGGCGGCACGCTGACGCTCACCACCAGAGAGCTCACTGGGGCGATGCGTCAAGCGATGGCTCAGGCCGACTTCGTTCAGCATTGCAGCCGCCGTCTCCATGGCTTCGGCGTGACTGCCATTGCGAATCAGCAATGGCATGGCCACGTTTTCCTGCGCCGTAAACTCCTGCAGCAGGTGATGGAACTGGTACACAAAGCCCAGATTCTGATTGCGCAAACGGCTACGCTCAGCATCACCGATGCCGGCCATATCCTTGCCCAATATGTGTACGGTGCCGGCGCTCGGTGTATCCAGGCCGCCCAGCAAATGCAGCATTGTGCTTTTACCTGAACCCGATGCACCAACGACAGCGACGCACTCGCCCGGCGCCAGATCAAGATCGATACCGCGCAACACTGCAACTTCGGTGCTGCCCTGGAAGAAGGACTTGGCAAGGCCTTTGGCCGATAAAACCAGATTACTCATAGCGCAGTGCCTCCGCAGGATTAGTGCGTGATGCACGCCAGCTTGGATAAATCGTCGCCACCAGGGTCAATACAAACGACACCAGGGTAATCACCCAGACGTCGTTCCATTGCAGATCGGACGGCAGATCAGTGATGTAGTAGACGCTCTTGTCGAGGAAGTGCATGCCCATCACGCGCTCAAGGAAAGGCACCACTACATCGATATTGAGCGCAATGGCAACGCCACCAAGAACCCCCATGCCTAGACCGATGGTGCCGATCAGGGCGCCCTGAACGATAAAGATCGCCATGATGCTCTTGGGCTCAGCACCCAGCGTGCGCAAGATGGCAATGTCGGCCTGCTTGTCTGTCACCGCCATCACCAGTGTAGAGACAATGTTGAACGCCGCCACCGCCACGATCAACAACAGGATCAGGAACATCATGTTCTTCTCGATTGCCACGGCGCGGAAGAAATTGGCGTGGGTGCGCGTCCAGTCACTGACGTACACATCGGCATCCAGGAAGCGGAACAGCTCACGCGCAATCGTTGGTGCTGCGAACAGATCATCGACCTTGAGACGCACGCCGCTTACGTTATCGCCCATCTGATACAGGCGTTGTGCGTCCTGCATATGAATCAGCGCAAGAGTATTGTCGTATTCGAACATACCGACTTCAAAGATACCGACCACCGTGAATTGCTTGAGGCGCGGCAGCACTGCGGCAGGCGTCACCATGCCTTGCGGCGCGATCAGGGTGACCTTGTCGCCAGGCAAGGCGTGCAAACCGCGCGCCAGATCAGCGCCGAGAATGATGCCGAACTCACCCGGCTTGAGTGAAGTCAGCGAACCTGCCTTCATATGCTGTTCAAAATCGGCGACCTTCTCTTCACCTTCCGGCAGCACCCCGCGAATCACGCTGCCGCGTACGGCCTGGTCATATGAGAGCAGCCCTTGCGCCTGCACAAACGGCGCAGCGCCTTTGACTTGAGGGTGCTGCAGCGACTGCTGCACAACCTTGCTCCAGTCGGCCAGTTCGTCATTGCCGCCCGTCACCTGAATGTGCGAAGCCACGCCGAGAATCCGGGTGCGCAACTCTTTCTGGAAACCATTCATCACCGATAGCACAATAATCAGCGCCGCCACGCCCAGCGCAATGCCGAGCATGGAAATCATGGAGATGAAGGAAATAAAATGATTGCGGCGCTTGGCGCGGGTATAGCGCAGGCCGATGAGCAGTTCGTATCGCATAGATCTGCATGTTAACATGCGCACATGGCTTCATCTGCTTTGAATTTTCCGTCCTCCCCTCCCTCCATACATTTGGCGCTGCCCGGCTTGCTGTGGCCTGCGCAAGCCTTGCGCGATCTGGTTTTCGACCTGCCCTTGCCGGCGCTGTCGTGGCTGCTTGGCCATGGACAATTGAAGTTTTTACCAGCGCCAAACAGCCAAGCATGGCAGGCGCATGTCGCAGGTCTCGAAGATTTGCCGGCTGCTGCCTTACGCGTCAGCGCCCAAGGTCTGGATCAAACTGGCCGCTGGTTGTGCCTGGATCCGATCCATCTACGCGTGGAACGGACCCAATTGGTTGTCGAAGATCCAATAGGACTCAAGCTCGAGATCAATGAAGCCGCTACCTTGATCGCTGATCTCGCGCCTTTGCTCGAAGAGCTGGGCGAGCTGCATCTGGGTAGCCCGCATGAATGGCATTTGCATCTACATAGCGATGCACCGATTCAAACCACCGCCTTGTCTGATGCTATCGGCCTGAATGCCGATAGCCTGATGCCGCAAACCGAAAACGTGCGTAGCTGGCGCCGCATCCTGAATGAAGTGCAAATGACCTTGCACGAACATCCCGTCAATGTCGCCCGTAGCGCGCATGGGCTGCCAACCGTAAATAGTTTGTGGCCGTGGGGTGAAGGACAATTGCAGACGCAGGCCAAGCCGGCCTGGAATCATATTCAAGGTGACGCCACCTTGTGGCAAGGTCTGGCACGTCATCTCGGCTGCCCCTGGCAAGCCTTGCCTGATGCTTTCAGTCTTGTTTCGGGCAATACACTAGTGTTCTATCCGGCTCTTGCAGCCGCTGCCCAGCATCGCGACGCCATGCGTTGGCGCCATGCCATGCAGCAGTTTGAAACCAATTGGTGCGTGCCTTTGATGCAGGCGCTGCAAAGCGGACAACTCAACGAAGTCGTGCTGCACGGTCACGGTTCCGAACAAGCGCTGACCGCCACAGTACGCCGTAATGATCGCTGGAAATTCTGGCGCAAGCCCGTGCCACTGACTGTTCTGGGCGTTGCCCTATGACACGCATTGTCGAACGCGCCGTTCCCACTCGCGCCAGCCTGATGCTTGAGCAAAGCGGTGTGCATCCCTTGCTCGCCCGCCTCTACGCCTCGCGCGGCATCAAGGGCACCGACGAACTCGATACCTCTTTGGCCAAATTGATTCCGCCTGCACAAATGAAGGGCGCTGAAGCGGCAGGACGCCTACTCGCTGACAGCATCGCAGCCAAAGAGCGCATCCTTATCGTCGCCGATTACGATTGCGATGGCGCCACTGCCTGTGCTTTGGGACTGCGCGCCTTGCGCATGTTTGGCGCGACGGTTGATTACCTGGTGCCCAATCGTTTTGAAACAGGCTACGGTCTCTCGCCTGAAGTCGTCGCCATTGCCGCTGCGAAAAAGCCTGATCTGATTGTCACCGTCGATAACGGCATCGCCAGTGTCGAAGGTGTCGCTGCAGCCAACGCTCTCGGCATACGCACCCTGATTACCGATCACCATCTGCCGGGCGATACCTTGCCGGATGCAGCCGTGATCGTGAATCCCAATCAACCGGGTTGCACTTTCCCAAGCAAGGCACTCGCTGGTGTTGGTGTGATGTTCTACGTCATGCTGGCCTTGCGCGCTGAACTACGTCAGCGCGGCGCATTTGCCGAACAAGCCGAACCCAATCTGGGCACCCTGCTCGATCTGGTTGCGCTCGGCACCGTGGCCGACGTCGTGCCACTCGATCGCAATAACCGCATTCTGGTTGCCCAAGGCCTGGCGCGCATGCGTGCCGGACAGGTACAGGCCGGACTCAAAGCCCTCTTCAATATTGCCGGTCGCGAAACCGTACGCGCGGCCAGCTTTGATCTCGGCTTTGCGGTTGGCCCGCGTCTCAACGCTGCCGGGCGCCTCGCTGATATGGCTTTGGGTATCGAATGCCTGACTACCGATGACCCATCCCGTGCCGCCAATATTGCGCAAGAGCTGGATAGCATCAACCGAGAACGGCGCAGCATCGAAGCCGAGATGCAGGCAGATACCGAAGGCATACTGGCCAGCATCGACGTCGGTAATCGCGCCAGCCTGACCATCTACAGCCCCGATTGGCACCAAGGCGTCATCGGCATTCTGGCGGGCCGCGTGCGCGAGAAAACGCATCGCCCAACTTTTGCCTTTGCGCGCGGCAACGATGGCGAAGTCAAAGCCTCCGGGCGCAGTATTCCCGGCCTGCATCTACGCGATGCACTCGATTTGGTATCCAAGCGCCACCCAGGCTTGCTCCTGAAATTTGGTGGCCATGCCGCGGCTGCAGGCCTTACGTTACGTGAAGACGATCTGCCCAAATTCGAAGCTGCTTTTGAAGCTGCCGCCCAGCAACTCCTCACGCCAGCTGACCTGACCCGCACCGTCGAAACCGATGGTGCGCTTGAGTCGGCCTACTACGGCATCGACACGGTACGTCTATTGGAAAAGGAAATCTGGGGCCAGCATTTTCCCGCCCCGGTGTTTGCCGATACCTTTGATGTCTTGCGTCAGCGCGTGCTCAAGGAAAAGCATCTGAAGCTGACGCTGCAAAAAGGCGGCAGTCGTTTTGAAGCGATATGGTTCAATCACGCCGATGCACTACCCGATCAGACCCAGCTGGCCTTTCGTCTCGGCATCAATGAGTTCAACGGCACCCAGTCGGTGCAGTTGATGAT
>DATJIB010000127.1:0-3682 GCA_035493575.1 Rhodocyclaceae bacterium
ACCACTGGCCGGATAGAGGCGCGTGGATTCTTCCAATAGCGAATCGTAAATGCCGCGTGCGTCCTTCAGGCTGAAACTGGTTGCGGCGACATAGCCGTAAGCACCAATCGCTTTCAACCACGAATCGTGGCCACGTTGCGGCGTCTGCCAACCCAGCGTCCGCATCGTGTACATGCTGATGCCGGTGCAGTTGGCGGCAGAGTGGTGATAGTCGAAGTCGTGACGGTAGAAGTGGTTGTACACACGCTCGACGCCGGCCTGGTATTGCAATGCGGTGCGGTCATTCTTCAAGACAGCAACCAGCATATAAGACGGACGGTACCAACCCTGGCCGTTGTTCAGATCGAACATGTATTTGTCCATCGGCGTGGGGGCGGCGATGATGCCTTTCTCGCTGACCGAGCCCATGTTGTAGAAGTTGTAGACCATCCAGCGCGACCAGTCGCCATCATTGCGATAGCGGCCTGTGGCAATCGCGAAGTGACCGCCATGGGCTTCGTCGTCGTCACCCTGCGCACCGTTGAGCATTACACCGAGCACGGCATTGTTGTCCCAGTTGCGTGCGCTGCCCGGATTCTTTTCCCAGAGCAAGCGGCTATTGAAGTCCCGCTTGGCGCCACCGCCGTTGGCTTTGACCAATCCCTTCAGCGATTCATCCGATTTGAGAGATTCAACTTTGCTGTCTGGCTTGATGGCAAAGTCCAAAGGCCAGATGGTGCGTGCCACAAACTGCTGCTGTCCGTCTGCAGTTTTTCCAACCTCACCGCGCATGCGCAATGGGCGTTTGGCGAAATAGGCCTGGCTATCTGCGTTGTAATAAGAAAGATTGCTTGGAATCTTGGGTGTGATGGCAAAACCTATTTGCCGGCCATTGTCTAGCTGCAGCGTCTTTCCGTTCGCCGACAAATTCGTGCGCGCAATGACGCTGGGTGAACCTACCCAGACCAGTGGTGCCTGGGCATCAAGTGCGGGGGAGGTGGCAATGAACTTGGCTATATCCGCCTGCGCTGGATCGGTGTTGGAGTAGCCAGCAACAGTTGCTCCCTTCACTGGCGCGGCGATGGTTTCTCCGTTGAAATACCATAGCGCCTGAGGTGTAGTGGCGCAGTCCTTGCAGTCACCCTGGGTGAGCTTCAGGCCTTTACTTTCGTGCAGACCAAAGGGGCCGTCATTCAGGGCATCTGTGATGATGCCCGCTTGAGCACTACCAGCAAAGAGCGTGGCAATTGTTGCGGCAGCGAGGCATACACCACGTGATTTAATCATTCTGCTCATGTTGATCCCTTATTGTTTGTCCGCTGGTTTGCGCGACAACCAGGCAAAGAAGCGATTGATGAACTCCGGTACCACGCTGTAGATATAGGCAGCGATAAAGGCATTCAGAATTGCCGTGACCAGGAACAATTGCGGCACGCTGAGACCGGCGCCGAGCAGGGCGATTGCCATCAGCGAAGCCACCACCATGAATAAGGCATTGACGATATTGTTGGCAGCGATGATGCGTGAGCGATGCGAGGCTTCGGAACGCGTTTGCATCAAGGTGTAGAGCGGCACGCAATAGAAACCGCCGAAAACGCCAATCAGCACGAGGTCAATCAGCACATGCCAGCTACCGGCTTGCGCCAGAAATTCGCCTGCACTCAGATTGCTCGCTGTAGTCCCTGCAGGCGCAGAAAAATACAGATCAACGGCAAACAGGGTGAGGCCGATCGAACCCAGCGGAACCAGGCCGGGTTCGACATCCCCGCCCGACATTTTTTCGCAAAGCAAAGAGCCTAGGCCGATGCCGACTGAGAAAATGGCCAGCAATAACGTGACCACGCCTTCGCCGCCACCCAGACTATTTTTGGCAAAGGCAGGAAATTGCGACAGGAACACTGCGCCGTAGAACCAGAACCACGAGATGCCCAGAATCGAGAGAAACACGGCCCGATTCTGTTTGGCAAAAACCAGATTGCGCCAGGTCTCGGAGAGCGGATTCCAGTTGATCTTCATCGTTGGTTCAGGCGCGGCTGCAGCAGGCACATTGCGGCTGGCGAGATAACCCAACACCGCAATCACAAAGCATGTCGCGGCAGCATAGTGACGGCCGTTGTCACCCAGGCCAATCAAGGTGCCGCCCAGAATCGTGCCGAGAAGAATGGCGAGAAAAGTGCCGGCTTCAATCAAGCCGTTGCCGCCGATCAATTCGTCGGGATGGAGGTGCTGCGGCAGGATCGAGTATTTGATCGGGCCAAAGAAAGTCGAGTGCAGGCCCATCAGGAATAGTGAGATCAGCAGCCATGGCAAGCTCGGTAGCCAGAAGCCAACTGCAGCGATGATCATGATGCAAATTTCCAGGACCTTGACCAGCCGAATCAATTTGGCTTTCTCATACTTGTCGGCGATTTGCCCCGAGGTGGCAGAGAACAGAAAAAAAGGCAGGATGAAAATCCCGGCGCAGGCATTGACGAGTAAGGCCGGATCAGCGGCCGTCATGCGCGCGCCTTGGAAGGTGATCAGGATCACCATCGCGTTTTTCAGCACGTTGTCATTAAACGCACCGAGGAACTGGGTGATAAAGAGCGGTAAAAAACGCTTCTCGCTCAGTAGTTTGAACTGTCCGGACATGTGGGCTCCCTGATTTTAGAATTATTACAACCTGACAACTGTACTATGTGAAAGAGGGTCGATGGTGCTTATGAATTTGTCGATTGACTCTACCGTGACCGTGTCAATGCGATTGCTGAAGCGCAACTCATCGGGATGATCGTCAAAAGCAATGTTGGCGCGGAACATGCGCGCGCCCAGTCGCGTCAGCGGCAATAGTGTCAAACGGGAGGGCTCATAACGATTCAACTTTATCCATGCCTGGGCTAACTCCCGATTCGTCACGGGTTGTTCCAGATACCCTTCATTGAGCATTTCCAGCACCCATTGATTCGAGTTTTGATACTTGGTCGAATAGGGATAAGCGAGCATGTTGTAGGCCGCTTCATGCAGACGCTCGATACGCACATCTGCAAGTGCCCGCGCCAGCTTTGCTTGAGCAGCGGGCGAGGGAATGATGATCTTGGCTTCCCAGGCGAATAGATCGTCATTGAAGAAATTGCCAAGGCCCTGATCGTAAAGATTCGAGGTGGCCGTGCCGCACTCGTTGAGCAGATGAACAACCAGCCAAGGGCCTTCAGGGTGATCGCGCCATGCGATACCAACATGGGAATAGCGCAAACCATATTGCGAAAGATTCTGGCCCACGCGCGCAATCAATGCGACTTGTGCTTGTGAGGCATCCAGTGCATTGCGAGTCTTCAGCGCAAGATTAAGTCCTTTGCGCAAGCTGTCTGGGGTGGGTGGTTTGTCTTCGCACGCGGTGCCGGCGAAGGTGGCACCACTGAAAATTTGCGCCGCTAGCACCAGACCTACCGTTAGGAATTTGAGCCGCAACTTCATGAGCGTGCTCCACGCTCAGCTGCCTTCTTGCTGTAGATCAGCGACTTGCCGATCTCGTTCGGGATGAAGGCAATCACCTTGCCAGATGCCATGATGGCGTGGCCTGAAGCATCTGCGATCACGGTCACTACAGTGCCAATAGCAACCGAGGCGGTTCCGACTGAGCCCGCGACGGTTTTGATCGACACGGTAACGCCAGTGGATACATCTTTAAGCACAACGATGACGCTATTGCCGGCGTTCTCAATTG
>DATJIB010000128.1:0-9181 GCA_035493575.1 Rhodocyclaceae bacterium
AGGCCAACGTCGAACTGGGCCTGGCTCTGTCGCCGGATGAAATTGATTATCTGGTCGAAAACTTCGGCAATAAGCTCAAGCGCAATCCGACTGACGTTGAGTTGATGATGTTTGCGCAAGCCAACTCGGAACATTGCCGTCACAAAATATTCAACGCGACCTGGACCGTGGATGGCGAAGACCAGCCGCTGTCACTGTTCGGCATGGTGCGCGAGACGCACAAGGCCCA
The DNA here is from genome assembly GCA_035493575.1 of Rhodocyclaceae bacterium. Classification (GTDB taxonomy): domain Bacteria; phylum Pseudomonadota; class Gammaproteobacteria; order Burkholderiales; family Rhodocyclaceae. The sequence continues at coordinate 230 of DATJIB010000128.1, forward strand.
TCCGCAAGGCACCGTGGTGGCTTACTCAGATAACTCCGCCATTCTGGAAGGCGCGCCGAACCAGCGCTTCATGCCGCAGGCCGATGGTAGCTATATCTACAAGGAAGAGCTGACCCATTTCCTGACCAAGGTTGAAACTCACAATCACCCGACCGCGATTTCGCCTTTCCCTGGCGCATCGACCGGTTCCGGTGGTGAAATTCGCGACGAAGGCTCGACGGGTCGCGGCTCCAAGCCCAAGGCTGGCCTCTCTGGTTTCTCGGTTTCCGATCTGAACATTCCAGGCTTCAAGCAGCCATGGGAATCGAGCTACGGCAAGCCGGAGCGCATTGCTTCCGCGCTCGATATCATGATCGAAGGCCCGCTCGGCGCAGCAGCCTTCAACAACGAATTCGGTCGTCCGAATCTGACCGGCTACTTCCGTACCCTGGAACAAACTTTTGACGGCGAGATGCGCGGCTATCACAAGCCCATCATGATCGCGGGCGGGCTCGGCAATATCTGCGCTGAGCATTCGCACAAAATCGAGTTTGGCGCTGGCGCATTGCTGATTCAACTCGGCGGCCCCGGTATGTTGATTGGTCTGGGTGGCGGCGCGGCCTCGTCGATGACGACAGGCACCAACACCGCCGATCTCGATTTCGCTTCGGTGCAGCGCGGCAACCCAGAAATGGAACGCCGTGCGCAAGAGGTGATTGACCGCTGCTGGCAGCTCGGTGACAACAATCCTATCCTCGCCATTCATGATGTGGGCGCCGGTGGTATTTCCAACGCCATGCCTGAACTGGTGAATGACGCCGGCTGTGGCGCCAACTTCAGCCTGCGTGCTGTGCCGACCGAAGAGTCGGGCATGTCGCCGAAAGAAATCTGGTGTAACGAATCGCAAGAGCGTTATGTCATGGCGATTGCACCAGAGCGTCTGGAGCAATTCCGCGCCATTTGCGAACGCGAACGCTGTCCGTTTGCCGTGCTCGGCACAGCGACCGAAGATGGCCAACTGGTCGTGCATGACGAACACTTCAACAACGACGCTGTGAATATGCCGATGGAAGTGCTGCTCGGCAAGGCACCGCGTATGCATCGCGAAGCCAAGCGCGTTGAACTGAACATTCCAGCTTTTGATTTGCACGGCATCACCCTGGACGAAGCCGCCAAGCGTGTGCTGTCCATGCCTAGCGTTGGCTCCAAGAGCTTCCTGATCACCATCGGCGACCGTACCGTGGGTGGCTTGACTGCACGCGATCAATTCGTGGGTCCATGGCAGGTGCCAGTGGCCGACGTGGCCGTGACTGCACTCGGTTACAACAGCACTAACGGTGAAGCTTTCGCCATGGGCGAACGCACGCCACTGGCGCTGCTGGATGCACCGGCTTCTGGTCGTATGGCCGTGGGCGAGGCCGTGACCAACCTGGCCGCTGCTGCGGTGAACGAATTGGGCGACATCAAGCTCTCCGCCAACTGGATGGCTGCTGCCGGCCATGGTGCGGAAGACGCGGCACTGTTCGACACCGTCAAAGCCATCGCCATCGATTTCTGCCCGCAACTGGATATCAGTATTCCGGTCGGCAAGGACAGCTTGAGCATGAAGACGAGCTGGCAAGACGAGGGGCAAAACAAGCAAGTCGTTGCGCCAATGTCGGTGATCATTTCGGCCTTCGCGCCGTGCTCGGATATTCGCGCCACGCTGACGCCGCAACTGGTGACGGATGCCGGTGAAACCGAGCTCGTATTGATTGATCTGGGCGCAGGCCAAAATCGCCTTGGCGGTTCGGTGCTGGCGCAAGCCTGGGGCGTTTCCGGCAATGTGGTGCCGGATGCAGATGCCACGTTGCTACGTAACTTCTTCAGCGCGATTCAAGCGCTGCGCAGCAACGGCAAGTTGCTGGCCTATCACGATCGTTCCGACGGCGGCCTGTTTGCCACCGTGTGCGAAATGGCGTTTGCCGGCCACGTGGGTGTGTCGCTGAATCTGGATTCGGTTTGCTACGATCCATTGGGCAATGATGTCGATGGCCAGGAACGCGATGGCAAGGCACTCAGCGGCCGCATGAATGACAAACTGCTCGAAGTCCTGTTCAACGAAGAACTTGGCGCAGTGGTGCAGGTTCGTCGCGAAGACCGGAGTGCCGTAATGGAAGCCCTGCGCGAGTCGGGCTTGGGTGCTTGCAGTCATGTCATCGGCACGCTCAACGATGCAGATGAAGTACGCGTCTGGCGCAATGCCAAGTCTGTGTTCGGCGCTAAGCGCGTGGAACTTCAGCGCACCTGGACCGAAACCAGCTATCGCATCGCCGCACTGCGTGACGATGCCACCTGTGTTCAGGAAGAGTTTGATAGCTTGCTGGACGCAACAGATCCTGGCTTGTCGGCCAATCTGACCTTTGATCCGAATGAAACGATCGTCATCGACACCGCTGCGCGCTTAAGCGTTGCCGCGATGCAGGATGATGCAGCGGCCAAGGACGAACTGGACGAGCTCCTCGAATCCGTCGAGCCAGACCTGGCTGGCAAGATTGAGGCCCCGGCGATCAACACCGGCGCCCGTCCGCGTATCGCCATCCTGCGCGAGCAGGGCGTCAATGGTCAGGTGGAAATGGCCGCTGCATTCGAGCGCGCCGGCTTCGCCCCATACGACGTGCATATGTCCGATCTGCAAAGCGGGCGTCAGCATCTGGCCGACTTCAAGGGCCTGGCTGCTTGCGGCGGTTTCAGCTACGGCGACGTACTCGGTGCAGGGCAAGGTTGGGCCAAGTCGATTCTGTTCAATGAACGTTTGCGTGAGGACTTCGAAGACTTCTTCTTCCGCTCCGATACCTTCGCCTTGGGCGTGTGTAACGGTTGCCAGATGATGAGCAATCTGGCCGAGATCATTCCAGGCACCGAACATTGGCCTACCTTCCATCGCAACCGCAGCGAGCAGTTTGAGGCGCGTTTCGTGCGTGTGGAAATTCCTCAGTCACCATCGATCTTCCTGTCCGGTATGGCCGGTTCGCAATTGCCGGTCGTGATCTCGCATGGCGAAGGCCGCGCCGTGTTTGCGGAGGGTGCGCAAGGCAAAGTGATTCAAGCCATGCGCTACGTGGATAACCGCGGTGCAGTGGCGACCAAGTATCCAGCCAATCCGAATGGTTCGCCAGAGGGCATCACCGGTGTAACAACAGCCGATGGCCGCTTCACCATCATGATGCCGCATCCAGAGCGTGTCTTCCGCACCTCGCAGATGTCATGGCATCCGGCTGGCTTGGGTGAGGATTCGCCATGGATGAAGATGTTCCGCAATGCACGTAAGTGGGTCGGCTAAGCAAGGCACACAAAGCCGCCAAATAAAAAGGAGCTACCGTTAAAAATCGGGGCTCCTTTTTTATGTGCTCCGCACTCGACTTACGTCGGGATTTCGGACAATAAAAATCGGGAGCCTCAGCTCCCGTTTTGTTTTACTGCTAAGCGTTCAGCTTATTGAACCTTGGCCTTGGCGCGCAGTTCATTGACGTGCTTTTCAACCAGTTGCTGAGCCAGACGCTGGCTGATTTGTGGCTTGGCTTCTTCCATCGAAGGCAGCTTCAGATCGCGGGTGTCTTCAAGCATGATCACGTGGTAACCAAATTCGCTCTTGACCGGTTCCTTGGTGTAGCTGCCCTTTGGCAGAGCAACCAGGGCATCCGCAAACGACTTCACGTATGCAGCTGGGGTTGACCAGCCCAGATCGCCACCACGATCCTTGCTGCCTGGATCAAGCGATTGCTTGGCCAGGTCGTCAAACTTTTCGCCCTTGTTCAGACGCGCGATGATGCCCTTGGCTTCATCTTCCTTCTCTACCAGGATGTGGCGAGCCTTGTATTCCTTATCACCAACACGGGCCTTGACGGCGTCATATTCGCGCTGGATTTGTGCGTCGCTGATCGGGTTGGCACGAACGTAGTCTTGCAGGTAGGCACCGATCACAACTTGCTGACGCGCCATGTCGATTTGGGTTTGAACGTCAGGCTTCTTGTCGATGCCTTTTTTCTGGGCTTCTTGCACCAGAATTTCACGACGGATCAGCTCTTCACGCACTGCATTACGCAGTTCAGGGGAGTCCGGTTGTCCTTGTGCCATTTGGCCGGCAACCAGCGTGTCGATGCGGCTTTTTGGAATGGCCTTGCCGTTAACGGTAACGGCACCGGCGTCGTCCTTGGCCTGAGCAATATTCAGCGAAAGTGCAGTGACGACGGCAAGGGCGGCAGTGCGGAAAAATACGGAGTTCATTATTATGTCCTTGATGGCTAATGTATTGGTGCTAGGCAGGTGTCTAAAGCCCCCTACGGCAGAGGCTTTTCCGGACAGGCAAAAAAATCATACACCATAGCCCGTCCGATAATCCTGAAGAATGGTGACAATTATTTACGTATTTCCTTCTTGCCGCGCGGATTCATCATTTCGCTTCAACCAGCGCTGCAAGATTTCATCCATGGTTTTGGGGTTGACTGGCTTGGACATGTAATCGTTCATTCCAACTTCAAGCACGCGTTCGCGGTCCCCTGCCATGGCATTGGCCGTCATGGCCACAATCGGAATATTCGGGTTCAGGATATTGCCTAGACCCTGACGAATCGCTTGCGTGGCCTCGTAGCCGTCCATGACCGGCATGCGGCAATCCATGAGGACCAGGTCGTAATGCGTTTGGGCCAGGGCTTTTAGAGCCTCGCTGCCGTTATTGGCTGTGTCGACATGGTGACCCAATTTCTTCAGCAAGATCACCGCGAGGCGCTGGTTGACTGGATTGTCTTCAACCAGCAATAAATGCGCTTGACGGTCATGCTCCTGGAATGTGTGGCGAGTGATGAGCTCGTCACTGCCGCCATCCTTGTTGCCGGCTAGCGTAGCTTGCAGGCTGCGTAGCAAGAGGTCACTCTTGATCGGTTTTGTCAGATAGGCACGGAAGCCTGCCACTGCAAGCCGGCTGGCTTCGCCACGCATGGCTACCGAGGTGAGTAGCAGGAGGGCGATGTCAGCGGTTTCTGGCACCGACTGAAGTTTTGCCGCCAGGCTTTCGCCGTTGATTACGGGCATTTGCATGTCAATGATGGCTGCATCGACCTTCCGGCCTGCGGCCAGTTCAGCCTGAATCAATTTCAATGCAGTTTCGCCATTGTTGGCAATCAGGCTTTCGCATTGCCACTCGGTCAACCAAAGATGGAGCAGATGACGGGTGGTCGCATTGCCATCCACGATGAGAATGCGTCGTCCCTTCAGTTCGGCAGCCACTGGTTTGCGTGTGTTGCGCACGGTAGCCGTTTCCAGCTGCAAGGCGAAGGGCAGTGTGAAGTAAAACGACGAGCCTTTACCAGGTTGGCTGTCCACGCCAATGCTGCCGCCCATGAGCTCGACGAGCCGTTTGGCAATAGAAAGACCCAGGCCGGTGCCGCCGAATTCACGTGTGGTTGAACTATCAGCTTGCACAAAGGGAGAGAAAAGATGAGACATTTTTTCTTTGGCAATGCCGATGCCGGTATCTTTGACGGCAAAACGCAGGGATACGGTATTGTGGTTCTCGGATATCAGTTCAACACCAAAAGAAACTTCACCACCGCTGGTGAACTTGATCGCATTGCCTATCAGATTGATCAAGACCTGCCGCAAGCGCCCTGGGTCACCGACGAGTAAAGAGGGAACCGTTGGGGCAATCAGGCAAATGAATTCGAGTTGTTTGTCTGCGGCGCGCAGGGCAAACATGTCACCGACTTCATTGAGCAATGCACGGAGGTCGAAGTTGATGGCTTCGATATCGAGACGCCCCGCATCAATCTTGGAAAAATCGAGAATGTCGTTGATGACATTCAGCAGCGCCAGCGCGCTTTGATAAACCGTTTCGGCATGGGCGCGTTGCTCCTGATTAAGCGGCGTATCGAGCAAAAGCTCAGTCATGCCGAGGACACCATTCATCGGGGTACGAATTTCATGGCTCATATTGGCCAGGAAGTCGCCTTTGGCACGGTTTGCCGATTCGGCCGCATCACGCGCTTGCAATAATGAAGCCTCATTGCGCTCACGCATCAAGGCCAGTGCGGCCAGGCGGGTGCAGGCGGTGAGGGTCTTGCGCTGCTCATCATCGGGTTCGCGTTGTGCTGGAACCACTAGGGAAAGAACGCCGAGCAGGGCATTTTCCTGGTCGCGGATTGCGGCTGACCAGATTGTCACGTTCGCCGTGCCGGTGAGCAGCTTGCCCAGGGTGCTGCATACAGGTCTATCCGCACGCGGATCGCAATGCATCACGGCAAGATCGCTACTATCACCCGGCCACGGACAATCGTCGGAGCCGATTTCGAATTGCTCGATACGGTGGTAAAGGTCATTTGGAATGCTGGGCGCAGCAGCCAGATGAAGATGCTGACCATCACTGGTCAGCAGGTGAATCAGACATTGCCCATCCGTAAAGCGCGTCTGCGAAAAGCGTGCGATTTGCTCCAGAATTTCGCTGGCACTTGTGCCCAAGGCAATCATCTGCAGCAACTCATTATGGCGGCCTATTTCCTGGCTGCGCTCGGCCAGCAGCAAACGTGACTGGCGTGTGTTGCCTATATAAAGGGACGTCGCGGCAATACCTCCAATCAGCAGGGTGCCGACCGCCGCCAGCAAAATGAACAGCGCAATGCGGTCCCGATCTATGCTCGGAACTTCCGGTAGCGCATGCAATACACCAACCCCGATGTCATTACTGGGGATGCTCTGCAGACGGACCAGGTAGGGCACCGGATCGTCATCGATACGCGTTAAACCCGGATAACGAATATCGCTCCAGCGTTCAAACTTGAGTGGCGGGAAGTCGATGCGGCGATAACGGTTCAGCCTTTCCTCTTCCGGGATTGACATCACTTTGCTGTCAGGCAAGGCGCGCATTTCAAGATTTTTATCGCGCGCCATGATGATGACGCCATTCTCATCGGTAATGATGGAGTTGGTTTGCTTGATCGCGGTGGAAACCTGGCTCAGATCAATCTTGCCAACGACCACGCCGATTACCCTGTCATCATCAAGAATCGGTGAGGAGAAGAACAGTCCCGGAATATTGGTTTTGCGGCCAATGGCGTACTGGCGGCCATTGCGGCCCAGTAGCGCTTCGCTGAAATACTTGCGGTCAGCATAGCTGGTGCCGACGAAGCTTTCAGCGCTGTCGTAGTTGCTGGATGAGATGCAATTGCCGCGTAAGTCCATGGCCCAGATCACGCTAAACGCCCCAATATTGCGGCGCGATTCGACCAGACGCTGGTGCAGTCTTAGCAAGGAAGGATCGGTCGTCCAGCGCTGGCGGCGCAATTCGGCGCTGCCCGGCGGTGTGGTGCTGTTTGAGGCTTTGACCGCAGCGATCAGGGTGCTGCTTTGGGCCAGCGTGGCGGGTATGCCATGCAGCAGTGTCAAGTCACGATCAACGCCCCGCGCGATGGTCTCGGTGGTCTGGTTGATCTGCAATTCGTGTGAGGCCAGCAAGTCATGACCGCGCCATTGGGCATACTGGATCGACAATAACCAGGACGTCACTAACCAAGCTACCGACAGCAAGGCTGTGGCAAGCAAAGTAAGACCTGGGTGAAAACGCTCATTGATCTTGTTTTCTGAGCGTTGCAGTAAGGCTGGAAGTTGCATCAATGCTACCGACAGTGATGACATTGTCAGGGTAACAATTTTGCGACATCAACTCAATCGGTGCATACATTGGCCACCATGGGCGTTTATGGGCCGAGAGGTGGCATTTAAGCTGAGGGCAAGGGTTTGGGGGGAGCCAGAGCTAGTGTGATTTCGATGGATAGACCACCGTTCCTCAGGTTGTGCGCTGTGATAGTGCCGCCGTGAGCAAGGATCGCTCGGCGGGCAATGCTCAGGCCAAAGCCGAAGCCCTTGCTGAGCCCGTTTTGTTCTCCGCGATAAAACGGCTCAAAAATCAGCTCCAGTTCCGAGGGTTTGACGCCGGGGCCATGATCATTCACGGTCACGCGTACCTGGCCCGGCTCAGTTCGTGCCTCAATCTCGACGCATGTTCCGGCTGCCGTATGGCGCACTGCGTTGCGAATCACGTTCTCAAAGGCCCGGTGCAGTAATTCAGCATTGCCCATGAGCAGAATATCTGCGTCGTTGTCAAAGTGCAGGGTTTTACCCTCCGCCATTGATTCAAAGCCGGCATCCTCGGCAATCGCTGCAATCAACTCGTGCAACTCTACTAACCGTGGGAGCTCGTGCAAAGCATTGTTTTCCAGACGCGCCAAGGTGAGCAGTTCGCCTACCAGCTGGTCCAGCCGGTGAATTTCCAATTCGGCTCGTTCAAAAGTCTGGGCAATCCGATCCGGGCTTTGACGACCCAGGCTGATCGCAGCCTGCAGACGAGCGAGGGGCGAGCGCAGTTCATGCGAGACATCCTGCAGTAGGCGTTGCTGTGCCTGCATCAGGGTTTGCAGTTGTTGTGACATGCGGTCAAAGTCCCGGCCTAGATCCGCCAATTCGTCACGACGCCGGCCAATCAAAGGCTGTACGCGTGTATCCAGCTTGCCTTGGGCCAAGCCCTGCAGGCCTTGCCGCAAGTGGCGAATCGGCTTGGCCAGATACCAGGCGAGCAGAGCACTAAAGGCCAGGCTACCCAATATACCTACGCTGATAATGACAAGCTGGAAAGTGCCAGGCCCCGGCCCAGGACCAAAGCCTTGCAAATGCATCGCCTCAGGGCCGGGTGGATGAGCCCATTCGGGCGGCGGCCCTAGATGCGGGCCGGGGCCATTGGCATGGGTCAGAAATAGCAGGTAATTGTTACCCTCCGGGCTGTGTGCCATCGTGGCCAGCCTATGGCCTGCTGGTTGCGCGGCCATCTCTCTTGCTTCGGCGATAGCAGCCGGGTCTGTCATGTGCCCGAGCACATCGCTGCCTTGCGCATCGATGGCTTGCAGATAGACAAACTTGTCCTCAAGCGCTACTTCCGCTGCGAAGGTT
>DATJIB010000129.1:0-7518 GCA_035493575.1 Rhodocyclaceae bacterium
GCGCAGCCCGCTGATCTCATTTCGCACGCCGGTACTGTGTGCAAAAACACTGATCAGGTCTGCGCTCAATGACAGTCCGCTGCTGCCGTGATCAGATGGCGCTATCAAAGTGCTGATATGCATGCCAAGCATGACATCGGCCGGACGCATGAAAATACGACAGGCTGCAGGATTGACGCTTTGGATAAGACCTTCCAGATTGAAAGTGACGACACCATCGACAATATTTTCGGTGATGGCAGCCGAACGGCGACGCGTTTCTTCGAGGCGCCGCTGCAGCTCAACCATGCGGCGCAATGAACGCAGCTTGGCATCCAGCACAATGAAGTTGATTGGCTTGGACATGAAATCATCGCCGCCAGCTTCAAGACCGTCGATCAGGTTGTCATTGCGATCCAGTGCCGAAATAAAAATCACCGGCACCCAGCGTTCGCCGGACAACTCGCGAATACGCCGCGTGGCTTCATAGCCATTGACCTGCGGCATCATCACATCCATCAGCACGACATCAGGTCGGTCACGCATAAAGACTTCGATGGCTTCATCGCCGTCACCTGCCGCGACAAAACCAAAGCCCAGCCGTTCGAGAAACACCTTCAGGATTTGACGATTGACTGCGGTATCGTCAACCACCATCACCTTGAGCGGTAATGGTGCAGTAGCCTCGTTGTTCAAGGTCTCTATTTGTATTGAGTTCATTGCATCGGCACCAGGCTGATGGTGGCAACGGCAATATTGCCGCAGCCACGATATTCAAGTCGACTAAAACTGAGTTGTCGGGCCACCGCGATGCCACGCCCATTCGGGTCGTAAGCGCGCTCAGCGGATATTTCAAGATAACTGTGCCAATCAAAACCTTCACCGCAATCAGTCACGGTAAACACCAGTTGTTGCGGTTCCCGCTGCACCGTTACACGTGCAACTCGGCCAGCATACTTAGGGTCGGCCTGCCGACGTTCCAGTTCCCCTTCCCAAGTATCCGCCAAACGCAAAACCTTTTTCTCGCGGTAGCTGATACCTAGATTGCCATGTTCGATTGCATTGATCAGTAACTCGCCCAAACCCATCGCGGCCAGTTCAGGATGAGGGCAGCGGGCGGCTAACTGCGTTGCCAGACTGCGTGCTTGAGCAACCGTCGAAAACTCGTAGACATCTGTACCGGTAGTAACAATTGCTGCACTTGCTTCGTCGGGTGACGCGGTCAGCTCCGTCAGAGCCGAGTGCACAATCGCAAGCAGCTCGCGCGAGGAGTACGGCTTAGCCAAATAGTAGAAAGCGCCCGCAGCAATCCCTTCGGAAACTTCCTCTACGCCACTCGCTGCCGTCTGCATCACGACCGGGGTATGCCTGAACCGCGGGTCGGCCTTGATGGTGTGCAGAAACTGGATGCCATCCATGCCGGGCATCATACGATCAAGCAAAATCAGGTCATAGCTGTCAGCACCAGCCTCATCTAAATGCTGCCAGGCTTTTTCCGACGACTCGAATAGGCTGAGCTTGTAACTCGGATCATCCAGATGTTCGGCAATGATCTCGAGATTCAGTGGCTCGTCATCAACAACAAGTATGTGCTTGGATTCGCGCATGGGAACAGTCTGTAATGATGTTCTCAGTTTAGCAGGCGGGCGCAGAGTCGATTTCAATCACGGCATGGCGCGGCAACAAGACCTCAAATAAAGCGCCGCCTTCTGGCAAATTGCAGACACTGATACGCCCGTGATGGGCATGCACTATTTCGCGACAAATCGACAAGCCGAGGCCCGTGCCTCCTGCGCCCGTGCGCGTGCTGCTGCTCTGCACGAACTTCTCGAATACGGCTTCCAGCTCGCCTGCCGGAATACCCGGCCCGTTATCGGAAATCTCCAGCGAGATCGCTGCGCGTTCCTGAGTATCGGTAGCACGGCGACCACTACGCAGTGCGGCCGGCTTCAATGTCACCTTGATAACACCACCGCTTGGCGAAAACTTGATGGCATTGGCAAGCAAATTGGACAAGACCTGACTGATGCGCGCCGCATCAATATCGGCATGCAAAATCAGGTCTCCAGGCGGAAGCTCGATCTGCAGCCGCTTCTTGTCGAGCAAAGGCTCAAGCTCGGCAGCGACATCCCGCACCAAAGACACAAGCTCGGTTGAATGCAATTGCAGCAACATCTTGCCGGCTTCGAACTTGGAAAGGTCCAGTAAATTATTGATCAAGTGCAGCAGACGCTCGCCGCTGACGGCAATGCGGCTGAAATAGTCGCGCATTTTGTCAGGGGTGCCGCTCAAGGCGCGCTCTTCGCCCAGCTTGGCGAAGCTAAGTACCGCGTGCATAGGCGTGCGCAACTCATGTGACATATTGGCGAGAAATTCAGACTTGGCTTGCAACGCCAATTCGACGTCCTGTTTGGCCCGCACCAACCCTGCTGTGCGTTCAGCCACGATTGATTGCAGATTGTCACGATGCAACGCTAATTGACGTTCGGCCTCATGACGCGCGGTCACATCAACGGCCATACTGAACAGCTCAACCACTTGTCCTTCTTGCACCACCGGAAACAACGTGGCCAAAAGCCAGACCTTGCGGCCATTGGGTAGACGCAGGCCGATCTCACGCGGTCCAAAGGTCTGCTGCCCAGCCCATGCATCCTCCACCGTCAGTTCAAATACGCGCTGCATGCGGGGCGACAGAATCAAATCCTGAAGGCGACTCCCTATCGCTTGCGCAGCCGTAAACCCAAACAGACTTTCGCTGGCTCGATTCCAGTGCGTGAGCACACAGTTACGATTAAAACCCTGCACTGCAACTAGTGGGGTTTGCTCAATAACGGCGGCAAACTCGGCAATCGCGCGGCGCAGCTCCGTCACATCGCTATGAATGCCAACCATGATGGGTGCGCCATCAGTATCGTGGGCCAGGCGTTTGGTAATGGTATAACTGCGAAAGGAATTACTGGCGCGATTGGGGATACTGAGCTCAAAGACCTGATCTGCCTCCGTCTCAAATACTGCTGCATCCGCTTGGACCAACTGATCTGCCTGCCCAAGCGGCATGAACTCATGGGTCACCTTGCCTATCAGCGCTTGCGGAGTCAGGCCAGCACGCTCGGCGTACGCGCGGTTAACCATGAGCAGGCGATAGTTTCTATCCTTGACCAGAATGGGATCCGGAATCACGTCCAGAACCGTGCGCATCAGTGCCTCATAGCGCCTGAGCTTGACCGTTGCATTGCGGCTCGAGTCTATGTCGGCCAGCGTGCCTATCATGCGACTAGGCTTAAGTCTGCCCTCTCGAATCACCGCACCGCGCGAACGCATCCAACGCCACTCGCCTTGGGCGTCAATGATGCGCAACTCAACGTCATACGGGCATCCCGTGACCAGATGCGCTTTCAATGCAGCCTGAGCCAAAGGCAGGTCATCCGGATGAATAATGGCCCGGGCCTCATGCTTACTTAACTTGATTTCAAGGCTGCGCTCGGCTCCCAGCATTTGCTGTGCTTGCGGAGAAAGGTAGCTGTAGCGCGAAGTGCGCAGATCGTATTCACAAACCCCGTCGTGCGTCGCCTCAAGCAGCTCCCGAAACCGCTGCTCACTGCGCCGCTGCTCATCCTTATTGCGGCCGGCCCGTCCTTCACTACGCCCCCGCCAATAGACGTAGAAGGCGAGCAAAGTACTGCCCACCACAAATAAAAGAGGGGTCAGCAGCTCATAGATGTCTGCCGGAGCTGCTGTTTTATCTCCAGCGAATGCCAGTCCTACTCCCAGGAGCCCAATACCTGCAACTACCCGTAGCAACGCATCAAGCGGGGAGGCTGGCTTGAATGGCATATTGGGCCATGGCAGCAATAATCTCGGGGGCTTCGCCTAAGGACGGAGCAACTCTGACTTTTAGCTGGGGCTGCAAAGCCATCGCCTCCTTTGCCAAACGCGGCAAGTCTTCGCGAACATGACTGCCCGCAGAAATAAACACCGGCACGATAACGACCTCATCCGCCCCATTGGCAGCCAGCTTGGCAATCGCATCTGACAAGGTCGGCTGCATCAGCTCCAAAAAACCCAGCTCAACCATGGCATCGGGTTGCTGGCGGGCAATCTCTTGCCGAATGGCCTGAAAGGGCACTGCCCACTCAGGATTACGCGAACCATGCCCAAACAATACAATTCCTTGCTTCATTTTGTGCTCCGAATGCTGATGATGCGCACAATACCCCGGATTCAGGCCTGTCGCGCAGGCCTTGGGACAAAAGCGACAAGGCATTGACAAACATAAGAAAAGCCACTAGAATCGCGGGTTCTTTGTAGTTGTAGTTCCTTTTCAAAACGGAGTCCCTATGTACGCGGTCATAAAAACTGGTGGCAAGCAGTATCGTGTTGTCGCTGGCGAAAAACTTAAAGTAGAACAGATACCGGCAGACGTGGGCGCAGAAATCACTTTGGATCAGGTACTTATGGTCGGCGAAGGCGAGTCGGTAAAAATCGGCACCCCTATCATCGCTGGCGCTAAGGTAACCGCTAAGGTTGTTGCGCACGGTCGTCATGACAAAGTAAAGATCTTCAAAATGCGTCGTCGTAAGCATTTCCAGAAGCATCAAGGTCATCGCCAGAATTACACCGAAATCGAAATCGGCGTTATCGCTGCTTAATTTCGACGCATCAACTGATAGATTTAAGGAGCCAAACAAATGGCACACAAAAAAGCAGGCGGTAGTTCACGTAACGGCCGCGACTCAGAATCAAAGCGCCTTGGTGTGAAGAGCTACGGCGGTCAATTGATCTCCGCAGGCAGCATCATTGTTCGTCAACGTGGCACCCGCTTCCATGCTGGTGACGGCGTTGGCATGGGCAAGGATCACACCCTGTTCGCCAAGGTCGAAGGTACTGTTCAGTTCGTGCTCAAGGGCGCAGAACGTCGCAAGACCGTAGTCATCGTTCCAGCTGCTGCTTAACTAGCACCAGCCTCCAAAAGCCCTATCCTTGCGGGTAGGGCTTTTGTGTTTCTAGCATCCGCAATTCAATACTCATACGTACTCCAGACCATCATGAAATTCTTTGACGAAGCGAAAATCGAAGTTGTCGCCGGTGACGGTGGCAATGGCGTCGCCACGTTCCGTCGCGAGAAGTTCATTCCATTTGGTGGCCCGGATGGCGGTGATGGCGGTCGTGGCGGCAGCATTTATGCAATTGCCGACCGCAACCTCAATACCCTGATTGATTACCGCTACACGCGCATGTTCCGCGCGGACCGCGGTGAAAATGGTCGTGGCTCCGATTGCTACGGCAAAGGCGGCGATGATCTGGAAATGCGTGTACCTGTCGGCACCATCATTACTGACATCAATACAGGCGAAGTTCTTGCCGACCTGGCCAAAGACGGTCAAAAAGAACTGATTGCTCGCGGGGGCAAAGGTGGTTTGGGCAATCTGCATTTCAAGTCCAGCACCAACCGTGCGCCGCGCCAATGTACGCCAGGCGAAGAAGGCGAACATCGCGAACTGAAGATGGAGCTGAAGGTACTCGCAGACGTCGGCTTGCTCGGCATGCCTAACGCTGGCAAGTCCACCTTCATCCGTTCCGTTTCAGCTGCCAAGCCCAAGGTTGCCGATTACCCCTTCACCACGCTGCATCCAAATCTGGGTGTTGTACGCGTTGATGACAATCGCAGCTTTGTGATCGCGGACATTCCTGGCTTGATCGAAGGTGCAGCAGAAGGCGCGGGGCTTGGTCATCGCTTTCTCAAGCATCTGCAGCGCACCGGCATTCTGCTGCATCTGGTTGATATGGCACCGTTCGATGAAGGCGTTGATCCCGTTCGCGAGGCTCACGCGATTATTGAAGAGTTGCGCAAATACGACGAAGCCTTGTATGTAAAGCCGCGTTGGCTGGTCATCAATAAGGTAGACCTGGTACCCGAAGAAGAGCGCGAGGAACGTATCGCCGCCCTAGTCAAAGGCTACGGCGCAGTCGACAAGCATTTTGTTATTTCCGCGATCAGCGGCGATGGCTGCAAGGCATTGACCTATGCCATCATGGAACACCTCGAATCACTACCCCGTCACCACGAAATCGACACGAACGACAGCGAAACGGATGTAGATGAGAAAGCAGATCTCGAATAGTCAGCGTGTTGTTATCAAAGTCGGCAGCGCACTTGTTACCAACAATGGCGCGGGCTTGGCTTTCGACTTCATTGATAGCCTAGCCAGCCAGATGGCTGCGCTACGAAGCCAGGGCAAACAGGTCATCCTGGTTACTTCTGGCGCGATTGCCGCTGGCATGCAGCGCCTAGGCTGGGCAACTCGCCCACACTCAATTCACGAACTTCAAGCGGCAGCAGCAGTCGGCCAGATGGGCCTGGCTACCGTTTACGAAGGTGCTTTCATGAAGCACCAGATCAACACAGCGCAGATTCTACTGACGCATGATGACCTAGCCGATCGTACTCGTTACTTGAACGCGCGCTCCACGCTGCAAGCACTTTTGCAGCTCAACGTCGTACCCATCATCAACGAAAACGACACTGTCGTCACCGACGAAATCAAGTTTGGTGATAACGATACGCTCGGCGCCCTGGTCGCAAACTTGATTGAAGCTGAAACGCTGATCATCCTTACCGACCAACAAGGCCTCTACAGCGCCGATCCGCGCAGCAATCCGAATGCCGTCTTCATTCATGAAGGCCGTGCCGATGATCGTCAGTACGAGTCCATGGCCGGCGGCGCCGGGAGCGGTATCAGTAAAGGAGGCATGATCACCAAGATTAAAGCGGCGCAACGCGCTGCACGCAGTGGTGCGCACACTGTGATTGCCAGTGGCCGTGAAACGAATGTTCTGCCACGTTTGATGAGTGGCGAGCAATTGGGTACCTTGCTATATGCCACCTCGACTCCGCTCGCTGCCCGCAAACAATGGCTGGCTGATCATCTGCAATTGGCAGGCTCTGTCACCCTCGATGCGGGTGCAGTATCTGCACTCAAATCTGGCAAGAGCTTGTTGCCTGTCGGCGTCAAAGACGTTGCTGGTGAATTTGAACGCGGCGCTGCAATCGCCTGTCGTGACATCGAAGGCAAAGAAATCGCGCGTGGCCTGGCTAATTACTCGAGCTCAGAGTCGCGCCGCATTGCTGGCCACAGCAGCGATGCAATCGAACAGCTTCTCGGGTATGTCGACGAAGAAGTATTGATACATCGGGATAATTTAATTCTGCTCTGAGTGGGCAGAGAGTAGTTAAGCAAAAAGCCAACGCATAGCGTTGGCTTTTTTGTTGCTGACGCTCTTAGTTATTTCTCAGGAAGTAACTCAAGTCGTAGAAAGACTTAACAGCTGAATTTTATGGATTAACTCAGGCGTTACAAAGTAAAACACCCCAGTCATTTCTGACTGGGGTGTTTTGGTATGGGGACTCTGGCGCTGACCTACTTTCTCACAGGCAATCTGCAATATCATCGGCGCGGAGGTGTTTCACGGTCCTGTTCGGGATGGGAAGGGGTGGTTCCACCTTGCTATGGGCACCAGAGTAAAACGGTGCGTGTGTTG
>DATJIB010000130.1:0-4739 GCA_035493575.1 Rhodocyclaceae bacterium
ACTCGGCGCTGCGCGGGCTTTGCCCAGTGCCGCCTTGACGCGGCGCATCGGTGTGGCGGCCACGCAGCAGATCGCCAAAGCCTATGGCGAAATGCCCGACGCACAACCCGAGTTTGTCTTTCCGGAGCAGTTCTGTTTCGGCTTCGAGTTGCCGGCCACGGTGGAGAATGCGGAAGCGCTTTTATTTGCCTGTCGGCGCTTGATACAGGCGCTGGCCGGTTGGTTGAATGAGCGCCAGGCCGGCATCCGTGAATGCACTTTGATGCTCGGTCATCCGCGCCAGTCTGCGACGCCGGTGCCGCTGCGCTTCGCCGAAGTCCTGCGCGACGGCAAACGTATTGAAGATGTCTTGCGCGAGCGCCTGCCGCGGGTGCCATTGAAAGCGCCGGTGGATACGCTGCAGCTCTCCGCCAATTGCGTGCTGGAACTCCCCGGCCAAAGCTTGCCGCTGTTTCGCAAAGACGGCGCGCAGCCCGGCGGCATGGCCGCGCTGATCGAACGTTTGCGTGCACGACTGGGTGATGCGCAGGTGCATGGCTTTGCACTTGCCGCTGACCATAGGCCTGAATGCGTCAGCCCGCAAAGTGTGGTCGGCAAACATAGCGTCACCGTAGCGGCGCCCCGGCCTTTCTATCTGCTCGACACGCCCAGGTCCCTGCACGAGCATCAGGGTCGCCCGCAATGCGAAGGTGATCTGCTCCTGCTGGCCGGGCCCGAGCGCATCGAGTCGGGTTGGTGGGACAGCGGCGAGTGCCATGCCGACGGACGCCACACCGGTGATATTCGTCGCGACTATTTCGTGGCCCTTTCACCGGACCAGCGCTGGTTGTGGATTTACCGTGAATGTCGCGCCAATGTGGATAGCAAGGGCGGCTGGTTTTTGCATGGATATTTTTCATGACAGACGTGCTGCCTGTCCATTTGCCAAACTACGCTGAGCTGCATTGCCTCAGCAACTTCAGCTTCCTGCGTGGTGCTTCGCATTCGCGCGAGCTGATCGCACGCGCCATCGAAATGGGCTACCGCGCATTGGCTGTCACCGACGAGTGTTCAGTGGCTGGCGTGGTGCGCGCTTTCGAAGCCATGCGCGAAGCGGAAGAAATCTTCAAGACAGAAGGCCGTGAGCTCGACTTCAAGCTGATCATCGGCACCGAGATCACATTAACGGACGGCATGAAGCTGGTGCTGCTGGCGAAAAATCGCGAAGGCTACGGTAACCTCAGTGCGCTAATCACGCTGGGCCGGCGCAAGGCCGAGAAGGGCCAGTACCAGCTCAGTCGCAATGATCTGGAGTGGGGCTGCGCCGATTGCCTGGCGCTATGGATACCCGATGCCCAAGCCAGTGCCGAAGACGGCCTGTGGCTGGCGCAGCGTTTTCCGGCACGCGCCTGGATTGCTTTCGAGCGGCATCTTGAAGCGGATGATGCCGAGCGCCTGACGCGTTTGCGTGAGCTTGAAGAAGCCTGCGGTTTGCCACTGGTCGCGGCGGGCGATGTGCATATGCATGTACGCGAACGGCGACCCTTGCAAGACATGATGACGGCGCTGCGCCTGAACACCAGTATCGATCAAGCCGGCTTTGCCTTGTTCCCGAATGGCGAACGGCATCTGCGCACACGCTTGCAACTGGGGCGCTTGTATCCGCAAGAGTTGCTCAGTGAAACCCTGCGTGTCGCTGAACAATGCACTTTTTGTTTAAGCGAATTGAAGTACGAGTATCCGGAAGAGGTTGTACCCAAGGGTATGACGCCCAGCGACTACCTGCGCCAGGAAACCTATGCAGGATTGGCAGAGAGATATCCTGATGGCGCATCCGAAAAAATCATAGAGCAGATCGAGAAGGAGTTGGTCCTTATTGCTCAGGTCGAATACGAAGCGTATTTCCTGACCGTATACGACATCGTCAAGTTTTCACGTAGCCAGAATATTCTGTGCCAGGGCCGTGGCTCGGCCGCCAACTCGGCGGTCTGCTATGCGCTGGGTATCACCGCCGTCGATCCCACGCGTACCAATCTTCTGTTCGGGCGCTTTATCTCCATCGAGCGTAATGAGCCACCGGATATTGATGTGGACTTCGAACATCAGCGCCGCGAAGAAGTGATTCAGTATGTCTTCAATAAATACGGCAGATCACGCACGGCGCTGGTCGCTACAGTGATCAGTTATCGCAGCCGTTCGGCCTTGCGCGATGCCGGTCGCGCTTTAGGCATCGATGCCGACAAGCTCACCGCGCTGACTTCATCCATGGCCTGGTGGGACACGCCCGAACAATGGCCGGAGCGCTTTGCCGAAGTTGGCCTTGATCCGGAAAGCCCGCGCATCAAAAAGTGGCTGCAGCTGGCGCCACAACTCAAGGGCATGCCGCGGCATCTGTCGCAACACGTTGGCGGATTCGTTATCAGCCGTGGCCGTCTTGATCGTTTAGTGCCGATCGAAAATGCAGCCATGGTCGATCGCAATGTGATCCAGTGGGACAAGGATGATATTGATGTGCTCGGCCTGATGAAGGTGGATGTGCTGGCGCTGGGCATGCTCAGCGCGATACGCAAGTCGCTCGATTGGGTGTCGTGGCAACGCCAGGAGCAACTGCTCTTTCATCAGATCCCGAAGGAAGACGCCAAGGTGTACGAGATGATCTGCAAGGCCGACACCGTGGGCGTGTTCCAGATCGAATCACGCGCGCAGATGTCTATGCTGCCGCGGCTGCGACCCATCAAGTATTACGATCTGGTGGTGCAAGTTGCCATCGTGCGGCCGGGGCCGATACAGGGCGATATGGTGCACCCCTATCTGCAGCGGCGCGAACTGCAAAGAAATATACCCAACTACAAACCGGATGATCTCAGGCCTGAGCTTGAATCCGCGCTCGGCCGCACGCTGGGTATTCCCATTTTTCAGGAGCAGGTGATGCAGATTGCCATGATCGCCGCCGACTTCACGCCGGGCGAGGCCGACCAATTGCGCCGCGCCATGGCGGCATGGAAGCGCAAGGGTGGGCTTGGCAAGTTTGAAGAGAAGCTCAAGACCAATATGCTGAAGAACGGCTACACGCCAGATTTCTGCGAGCGCATTTATCACCAGATGGAAGGCTTCGGCGATTATGGTTTTCCGGAATCGCATGCGGCTAGCTTTGCGCTCTTGGTGTATGACTCGGCCTGGCTCAAGTGCCACTATCCGGAAGCCTTTCTGACCGGCATGCTCAACGCGTTGCCCATGGGTTTTTATTCGGCCTCGCAATTGGTGCAGGACGCTCGTCGCCATCATGTGGATGTCCGCCCTGTCGATGTCATGCACAGCGATTGGGAAAGCACGCTTGAAGCAAACGATAACAAGCGCCCCAGCGTGCGCCTCGGTCTGCATCAAGTCAGCGGGCTCAGCAGCAAAGCCGGGGAAGAGATCGCCGCCGCACGCCGGCAAAAAGCTTTCCGTGACGCAGCCGATCTATCGGCCCGCGCCAGGCTGCAGCGCAAGGACATGGATGCCCTGGTTGCTGCCAATGCACTCAACTCACTCAGCGGCCATCGTCGCCAGGCCGCCTGGGCCAGTGCCGCCGTGCCGGTGCGCGGCGACCTGCTCACTGAGGCGCCGCTGCAGGAAGAGACGCCACTGCTGCGCGCACCGAGCGAAGCCGAAAACCTGGTTGCCGATTACGCCAGCCTGAGCCTGACGCTGGGCCGCCACCCCATGCAGTTCTTGCGTCAGCCTTTGCGCAAGCATCACTATCAGAGCGCTGTCGAGTTGCGCCAGATGCCGCACAATCAGGTGGCGCGCTGTGTCGGTCTGGTGACTGGGCGACAACGGCCCGGTACCGCCACCGGCGTGATCTTCGTGACACTGGAAGACGAGACCGGCATGACCAATGTCATCGTGCATGCCGATCTGGCTGAAGTGCAGCGCAAGGAACTGCTGGGTTCACAATTGCTGGGTGTGCGCGGTATGCTGCAACGTGAAGGCGAAGTGGTGCACCTGATTGCCAAGTATCTGGTTGACCATACCGAACTGCTGGGCAGCCTTAGTATTCATAGTCGGGATTTTCAATGAGCGGAACTAAATCATCAGCTGTTTCTCAAAGCGCAGTGAGCTGGAATCCCAATGCCTTGCCGATTGCTTTTGTCGACCTTGAAACCACAGGCGGCAATGCGACCCACGATCGAATCACTGAAATCGGTATTGTTGAAATCGGACCTGAAGGTGTCAGCGAATGGAGTTCGCTGGTCAATCCCGAGTGCAGCATTTCGCCCGTCATCCAATCCCTGACCGGCATCACCAATGACATGGTTGCCGATGCACCCACCTTTGCCGGGCTGGCGCGCGAAGTGCATGAGCGTCTCAGTGGCCGCATCTTCGTTGCGCACAATGCGCGCTTCGATTACGGCTTCCTCAAGCAGTCCCTGGCGCGTGAAGGGTATACCTTCCGCCCCATCGTGCTGTGCACGGTCAAGCTCTCACGCTATCTGTTTCCGCATTATCCGCGTCACAACCTTGACTCACTGATCGAGCGCCACGGCTTGGTAGCCGACGCCCGTCATCGTGCGCTGGCCGATGCGCAATTGATTTATCAGTTCTGGAATCGGGTGCATGAGTTCTTCGAGGCGAGCATCCTGAATGCGGCCTTGAAACATCTGACCGGCCGCCCCAGTCTGCCGCCGCATCTGGATGCCGCCATGGTCGATGACTTGCCGGACGGTCCCGGCGTGTATCTGTTCTACGCCGACAATGAATTGCCTTTGTATATCGGC
>DATJIB010000131.1:0-2443 GCA_035493575.1 Rhodocyclaceae bacterium
TGGCAAGAAGTACAAGCACTGTCACGGTACGTTGAGTTAAGACCACAATGTTAAACAGCGGCTTCGCCACCATTGCCGAGGACGGC
Organism: Rhodocyclaceae bacterium; assembly: GCA_035493575.1. GTDB lineage: Bacteria > Pseudomonadota > Gammaproteobacteria > Burkholderiales > Rhodocyclaceae. Next base: position 87 of record DATJIB010000131.1, read on the forward strand.
GATGCCGTTGTGATTCTTGATCAAACCAAGTTGCCGGGCGAAGTAGCCTATGTGCGACTGACCCATGTTGATCAAGCTGCCCACGCCATCAAAGTATTGCAAGCCCGCGGTGCACCTCTGATTGGTGCGACGGCGGCTTATGGCGTTGCGCTTGGGCTCAAACATCAGGCCGATGATGCGACGCTGGATGCCGTATGCAAACAGCTTGCCGCCACGCGGCCAACTGCTGTCAATTTGCAATGGGCGCTGGCCCGCTTGCAAGCAGTGCTTTCCCCTTTGCCTGAGCCCGAACGCAGCACTGCCGCTTGGCGTGAAGCCGGCCTGATTGCAGCTGAAGATATCGCCGCCAATGCCAGCATCGGTAAGCACGGTCTCTCCTTGATTGAGCATGCAGCGGCGCGCAGTGGCATTGCGCAAGTCATGACGCACTGCAATGCCGGCTGGTTGGCGACGGTTGCGAATGGCACCGCTCTCGCACCGGTCTATGCCGCGCATGCTGCCGGCATTCGACAACACGTCTGGGTTAGCGAAACTCGTCCGCGCAACCAAGGTCATCTGACGGCGTGGGAGCTTGGACAAGCCGGCATTGATCGCAGCTTCGTTACCGACAACGCCGCTGGTTTGTTATTGATGCGCGGTGAAGTCGATATCGTGATCGTCGGTGCAGATCGCATTGCTGCCAATGGCGATGTCGCCAATAAGGTCGGTACCTATCTCAAGGCGCTGGCCGCGCGCGCTCATCATGTGCCGTTCTATGTGGCAGCGCCCGTATCAACCATTGATTTTTCCTGTCCGAATGGCGCAGCGATTCCGATTGAAGAGCGTGATCCGGAAGAGCTCGGCATCCACGACATTGGTCTAGCCGACTGTGCAGTGCGCAACCTGGCCTTTGATGTCACGCCTGCAGAATTGGTCGCTGGCATCATCACCGAGCACGGCGTGTTTCCACCTCAGCGGTTGGCGCAGCTTAAACCCCGATGAATCAGATCAAGATCGCTGTTCTCGAATGCGCGCGCGCCATGAATGCTGCGGGCATCAATCGCGGCACTGCCGGCAATGTCAGCGTACGTACCGATGATGGCTTCATGATCACGCCGACCGGTATGGATTACAGCAAAGCCAGTGCAGACGATATGGTGCTGGTGTCCATGAGCGGCGCCTCACACGGCAAACGCAAGCCTTCATCAGAGTGGCACTTCCATCGTGACATCTATGTGCAGCGTCCGGAAGCAGGGGCGATTGTGCATACGCACTCTCCATTCGCAACAAGTCTGGCTTGCCTGGGTATGGAGATTCCGCCCTTCCATTACATGGTGGCGCGTTTTGGTGGCGATACGGTGCGCTGTGCTGGCTACGCGACCTTTGGCACGCAAGAGCTATCCGATGCGATGCTCGTCGCCTTGGAAGGCCGCTCGGCTTGCCTGATGGCGCAACATGGCATGACCGTGTTTGGCCGCGATCTGGATCAGGCTTTGGCCCACGCGATTGAACTGGAAGCACTGGCTGAACAGTATTGGCGTGTATTGCAGATCGGCAGTCCGCGTTTGCTGCCGGATGATGAAATGGCGAGCGTACTCGAAAAATTCAAAGGCTACGGTCAGCAATAGTTTCATCCATTGGCACTGTCTCCGGGCGAGGCGGGCTGCTTGTGCAAGTTTGACGGAGTGATGATGCGTCTTGTATCCCGCGGCTTTGCCTTCTTTCTGCTGGCCGGTGTGCCGCTTATTACTGTTGCACAGCTGGCCGAAAAGCCCTCGTTGCGTGTTGCCCAGCGCCAGGGCCGCGCCTTGCCTGCCGGCGCCAACGCTGACCATAATATTGTCTCCTTGTCTTCCATCGGCGATCAGCAACAATTTTCCAGTATCGCCCGTACCTACAATATGGGCAGTAGCCACGCCATCATCCACACCCTCTTCGTGGTGGACCGCAAGGCCGCGAATCAAGTCTATTTTCTGAACGCCAATCGTTTTCCTTTTCACGAAGACTTTTTACGCGCCCAGTTATTGCCGGCTCTCGACCGACCAACGCTCAACACTTTCTATAGCGCACCAGATCGGCGCTTTATTATGGGCACATTGGGCTGGTATGCCGAACTGCAACGCTGGGTGTTCGAGTTTTGGGAAGGTGACCGCTTGACGCCGGAGTTGCTAAGCATCGCGCAAAAGGCCCTCGCTGCAAACTTCTTCGCACCATTAACGTTCAAGGCCAACTCCACCCGCCAGGAAGTGGTGGGGAGTCAGTTAGGTATAGCGACACTCACTGAAACTCAGATACTCGGACAGCGCAATTACAATGCACTGAATATCGGCACGGCTATCGGTCGACTGCGGCTGGTGAATAATATCGAGGACGAAAGC
>DATJIB010000132.1:0-4752 GCA_035493575.1 Rhodocyclaceae bacterium
AGAAACCATGAAAACTTTACTCTCGGTTTGTCTGTTATTAGTTGCACCGGCTTTATATGCGGGTGAAATCAGTAAGTGCGTCGATGCAAAAGGCAACCTCTCGTTTATGGACGAACCCTGCCCGGTTGGCTCCACCAACGCCGCGGCGAAACCAGCACCAAAACAAACCGTGCAGGCACGCCCTCAACAGCAACAACAGCAGCAACCTTCGACATCAGTACCGAGCGTCCCAGCTCCATACCGACCGATACCAGGCTCGCTACAACAGGAAAGCCCTGAGCCCGCGCAAGATGCCCGCCCCGAATAACTTTAAGTTTTAGAGTGAGTAATTGAACAGGCCAGCATTGCCCTAGCCGGGCATGCTGGCCTTGTGCATTTCAGGCGGCTTCAGCGATGATCAAAGCTCATTCTTGTCGTCACCACTGCCAGCACTGCGGCCGCTCCGGCGGCGAACCACAAACCGGCCAACTCCATGCGTGGATAAACGAAGGCACCGAGCATGGCACCACTGAGCAGGCCAAGCCAGAGCAGTAAATACCCGCCCCAGGCCACCTTGTCGTCCGAGACTAATGCGCGCGCCAGACCTTGCCCCAGTTTGACAAGAGTACCGGTCATGTACGTGACGCCGGTACTCACCTCACCATTACTCACGAAGATGACATTGATGGCGCCCATCGCAAGGGCCGTAATGGCAATCGCCACGGCGGGTAGTTCTGCCGTGTGACAAGCAGCCGCCACGGCCAGCAGCACGGAAACCAGCAGCAGGACAGTACAAGCTCGATTGCGGGAGCTGCGATGTGCAACTAGCGAACCCAGGATCACACCAAACACAAAGGCCAGAATCAGACCGCCGGAAATCAAGGCATGTTCGGTATCACCCACCAAGCCAACCCCAAGTCGGGTGGAGTTGCCACTCATGAAGGAGATGAAGAAGCCGCCGAGATTGATAAAGCCCAGAGCGTCAACATAACCGGACAGCGCAGACAGTGCGATAGCCAGAAGGCGTAACTTCAATCCATATTTTGTCATTGCGATGCCCGTCTTGAATATTCCAGCGATATTGCAATGCTAAGCCAGGACAAATAGTGTGGCTCTTCAAAACAGCTAGGGAATTTCCGGGAATACCACCTGTTCAGGTGGCGTTTTGCCCGGCCTTGCGCCACGCCGCAGGTGGCAGGCCGAATTCACGTTTGAAGGCGCGCGAGAAGGCAGCTTCGGATTCATAGCCGCAACGCTCGGCCACACGAATGATGGCCTCACTGCCTGCACGCAGGCTCTGTGCTGCCAGGGCCAGTCTCCAGCGCATCAGATATTGCATCGGTGGCTCGCCGACTAATGCAGTAAACCGTTCGGCCAGTGTCGAGCGCGACAACGCGGCCTTGGCCGCTAATTCATCCACCGTCCAGGCTTTGCTCGGCTCTGCGTGCAGCATGGCCAGTGCCTTGCCGACTTGCGCATCACGCACACCCGCCAGCCAACCCTGACCACCTGGTGGCAAGGACTCGATGTAGCGCCGCATGGCATCAACAAACATGAGCTCGGATAATTTGGCGAGGATGGAATGTCCACCGGGCTGCGCCGCAGCTGATTCGCGCACGCCTTTCTTCAAGAGCTCGCGCATTAGCATCGCACCTGGGCCCTCGCCCATGGGAATGTGCAAGGCACGTGGCAAGGCATCGAGTAATGGACGGCTGAGGCTACGGTTGCAAGCCAGATAGCCACACACGAAGCGAGTTGTTTCGCCGCCCCCACCGCCGCGGTAATAGAGAAAATCATCTGTGGGCAGTTCATCAACAGCGATATCGGTCTTCGCTTCTACGGGTGTTAGCTGCAAATCACTACCGAGGATATGCGTATCGTCGTGCGGGAATACCACCAGATCGCCCGCAGTGAGATCGAAAGCTTCGCCGCCATCTGCCAGCCGCACCTTGCAGCTGCCCTCAGTCAGGAAATGGAAAAACATCACATGTTCCGCGCCGGGCAAATGTCCCACAACGCGGCTAAGGCCGAACTTGGTTTGCGCGCACCAGGGAGCAGTGAACTCGGCGTTCAGATAGAAAGCGCCTTCAAGGCGCACCGATTTGAGTATTTCCGACAAGACATCCATGGCAATAAGAAATGACGGTGTTTAGGTCAAGAACGGCGGAGTTTCGGCTAAGTCAGGCCGGCCGCGCATAAGGATACTCCCATCCCACAGTCTGCATTGCAGAAGCCAACTCAAAGGACCCGATATGGAAGTTGCCCTCAACCCAAACACGATTGACCCGACGGCACTGTCGCTGCCTGATCTCAATACGCTCAAGACCCGCCAGCGTACAGCCTGGGCTACCGGTGACTATGCAGTAGTTGGCACCACGCTGCAAATCGTCGGTGAGAATCTGTGCGAAGCACTGGATCTGCGTTCAGGCGCCCGCGTACTGGATGTCGCCGCCGGCAATGGCAATGCCTCTTTGGCCGCCGCCCGGCGCTGGTGCGATGTGACCTCCACCGACTATGTCTCGACATTGCTTGAATCCGGCCGCAAGCGCGCCGAGGCAGAAGGCCATCCAATCCGCTTTCAGGAGGCCGATGCCGAACATCTGCCTTTTCCAAGCGGCTCCTTCGATGTGGTGATGTCCACCTTCGGCGTGATGTTCACTGCCGACCAGGACAAAGCCGCACACGAACTGATGCGGGTGTGCAAACCCAAGGGCAGGATCGGCCTGGCGAACTGGACACCCGAGAGCTTTATCGGTCAGGTGTTCAAGACGATAGGCACATATATTCCGCCGGCAGCGGGAGTCAAATCGCCATCGCTATGGGGCACGCAAGCGCGGCTGGAAGAGCTTTTTGGCCACTCGGCACGCACCATCCAGTTCACCACCCGCGAGTTTGTATTCCGCTATCGCTCGCCAGCACATTGGCTGGAAGTTTTCCGTACCTATTACGGTCCGATGAACAAGGTTTTTGCGGCACTCGATATCGAAAAGCAGGCTGCTTTTACGCAGGATTTGCGTGCCTTGATGGATCGCTTCAATCGTTCCGGCGACTACAGCCTGGTCCTGCCTAGCGAATATCTTGAAGTCGTCATCGACCGCAAGTAATTAACTTCAACCCTTAAGAGAAATCATATGAGCCAGACCAAGACTTATCAAGGCAGCTGCTTTTGCAATGCCGTGCAATTCACTGTTACCGGCACCCCGGCCGCCATGGGTTATTGCCACTGCGAATCGTGCCGCCGCTGGTCGGCCGGGCCGGTCAACGCCTTCACACTGTGGGCGCCGAATGCGATAAACATCACCAAGGGTGCTGACCGGATTGCCAGTTACGCCAAGACGCCGAATAGCCAGCGTAGCTGGTGCAAGGAATGCGGCGGGCATGTTCTGACCGAGCATCCCGAGTGGAATCTGACTGATGTTTATGCTGCGGCCATTCCGAATTTCCCCTTCCAGGCCGGTGTGCATGTGAATTACCAGGAATCCGTTTTGCCCATCCATGACGGCGTGACCAAACTGAAAGACTTGCCCGCTGAAATGGGCGGCAGCGGTATGGTCGTGCAAGAGTAAGAGTCTCCTGCTGGCGGCATCGGTGCTCCCCTCCCCGCATCGGTGCCGTCTTTTTTGAAAGCAATCTTGTGCTGGAACTCAGACCTACTTGCGAACATTGCAACAAGGCTTTACCGCCGGACTCGACTGAAGCACGCATCTGCTCGTACGAGTGCACCTTCTGTGCGGACTGTGTCGAAACTGTGCTAAAAAATGTCTGCCCGAATTGCGGTGGCGGCTTTGTACCGCGGCCGATTCGCCCGTCCAGAAACTGGAAGGGCGACAACTATCTGGGCAAGGATCCAGCCAGTATCAAGATCAAACATCGTCCGCTTGATCCGGACATGCATGCGTTGTTTGCTTCGGCAATGCGCGATATTGCGCCAGAGAAACGCTAACTTATTGGCCGCAATTGTCAGTTGTTGATTCGGGCGGAGCGGGTGGCGCCGGATGCTTGGCTTCGATGTTTTTCGAGATCAGATAGTTTGCACCGCTCATGCCCATCAGAATCAGAACCCCCGGCGTCAGCTCGGGTAGCTCGCCGCTTTTAAAGGTGATCACGACATAGGACGAGGCGATGATGAAGGTAAAGATCAGAAACTGGAAGCGCGAAAAACTGGCCGAGCCATCTTGTTCGCTGATCACCTTCTGCAGGCAGATGCCTCGATACTTGGGCAACTTGCCAATCGCACCCAGCCAGATAAAGCAAATGAAGGACAGCTCCAGCAGCGACAGGAACACGGCCAGACTCCATTGCATGATGTCAAAAGGGGTGTTCATGGACGCTCCTTATTAAAAGAGTTACGGTTAGCCGACTTGAACTTGCTATAGAGATAGATCGCATTGCTGAAACCAAGCAGGATCAACACAGCTGTAGGCAGCCCCTCGATCACGTTGCGCTCGGGGGCCTGATAGAGGTCGATCAAATAAATCGCCACGCCCAGCAGTATCACCAGCAGCAATTGCAGGCGGGCATAGCTGAATGAATCCTTGCGACCATCGACCGTGCGTGCATAGAGCAAACGCTCGGTATTGATGTGCTGCGTCACCAGCAAGACGATGATGCTCAGGCAGAGCACAAGCCAGAATATGCTCAGCTGCCACACCATAAAGGTGGAGATATTCAAGCCTGTCACCAGGTACGCTCTACGAAATCAAAGACTTGGGCACGACACATGGGGCTCACCACGCGTAATCGGCAATGACCGCGATGATAAGCAATACGCTA
>DATJIB010000133.1:0-3430 GCA_035493575.1 Rhodocyclaceae bacterium
GTTCAACAGCCATTGTGAATCTCCAAAGATAAATTAAAGCGACAAGACACGATGTCCCGTGTAATCCGCCATTTTATCGCATTCTGCAAGGATTTCTTAGCTATTTAGCATTGAAACAATTCCCGATCTGAAGCTTGAAAGTTTAAGTGAAGCTTTAAAACTGAAACCATGCCCATCCAGGGTGCACGCTTAGCCCCATTCGCAGCACGATTGTCACAAAAAAATATGTTTATCCGGTACAGTTCAAAGTGTGAAAATCAAAAGCGACCAAAAGCATTTATAGAGTCGAAAACATACATTCATAAGGAGAAAAATATGTCCTTTAGTCTAAAACGCACTTTCATCATTGCATCAGCACTACTCGGATTCTCGATGGCTCATGCAGACGAATTTCCAAGCAAACCGATTACCTTTGTCGTACCGTTTGCGGCGGGCGGCCCTACGGATACGGTGGCTCGCTTACTTGCTCAATCAATGAGTGCAAATCTCAAGCAAACAGTGTTGGTAGAAAACGTAGGCGGCGCCGGCGGTACTGTTGGAGCTGGTCGCGTAGCCCGCTCACCTGGTGATGGTTACACGCTACTGCTGCATCACATCGGACACGCCACCGCTCCTGCGCTCTATCGCAAGCTGGCTTACGACCCCGTCGGTGATTTTGAGCCAATCGGCCTGATCACCGACGTACCGATGACTTTCGTCGCAAGAAAAGACTTCCCGGCGAAGTCGATGAAAGAGTTGATCGAATACGTCAAGACCAACAAAGATAAAGTCACTTACGCCAATGCAGGAGTGGGCTCAGCCTCACATCTGTGTGGCATGCTCTTTATGAGCACCATTCAAACCGATCTGACAACCGTGCCTTATAAAGGTACTGGCCCTGCCATGAATGATTTGCTCGGTGGGCAGGTTGATTTCATGTGTGATCAGACCACAAATACGACCAGCCAAATCAAGGGCGGCAAGATCAAAGCCTATGCAGTCACAACCAAAACCAAGGTAGCCTCGTTACCAGATTTGCCTACCGTTGATAGCGCTGGCCTTCCGGGTTTTGAAATCGCCTCCTGGCATGCACTGTATGCACCTAAGGGCACGCCAACTGCTGTGATCGACCGCCTAGCCAAATCGTTACAAGTCGCCCTGCAGGATGCAAACCTGAAGCAGCGCTTTGCGGAGCTGGGTACCGAGCCTGTGGCACAAAACCGGGCGACGCCACCAGCGCTCCGTGTCTATCTGCGTAGTGAAATCGACAAGTGGGGACCAATCATCAAGAAAGCCGGCGTCTACGCTGACTGATTTTTGCAATACTCAAAGGCCGGTGCGAGTCAATCCGCACCGGCCTTGCTACATCCAATTTTGCGTTTTCCTGGTAAGTCTCGAGTCAGACAAGCCAGTGCTGGGAGATAAAGATGAATTCCACCATTCGTAGTCCGTCCGATTTTTGGTCTGGATTGATTTATATGGCCGTCGGTATTTTTGTGGTTGTAGCATCTCAAGATTATGGGCTGGGTACCGCTGTCAAAATGGGTCCGGGCTACTTTCCTACCGTGCTTGGCGGGCTACTTGCCATCATCGGGTTGCTGTCACTACTGCGTAGCTTCAGGCACAGCAATGGGCACGAAGTGATACGCATCAACTTGCGCAGCGTCTTTCTGATCGCTGCGCCTATCGTACTGTTTGCTGCGATTGTTCGTGGCGCTGGCGTATTGATCGCACTACCGGTATTAATTTTTGGTAGCGCTTATGCAAGCGCGCAATTCAGCTTCAAACGGACGTTGCTTCTGGCGATAGGCCTCACGGCAGGTTGCAGCCTAGTATTCATGAAAGGTCTAGGGATTCCGATGCCACTAATTGGCAGCTGGTTTGGCGGTTAACAAGGAAACGGAATCATGGAACTTCTAGCTAATTTGAGTCTCGGCTTCGACACGGCCTTTACACTCACCAATCTTTTTTATTGCCTAGTTGGCGTTTTCCTTGGCACTGCCATTGGAGTCCTACCAGGCTTGGGGCCTACCGCAACAATTGCCATGCTGCTGCCGGTAACTTTCGGTCTCAAACCTGACTCGGCTTTGATCATGCTGTCAGGGATCTACTACGGCTCACAATATGGCGGCTCTACCACTGCCATCCTAGTCAACCTCCCAGGTGAGGCCGCCTCGGTCGTAACTGCTCTCGATGGTTATCAAATGGCACGCAAGGGGCAGGCCGGTAAAGCGCTCGCGGCATCTGCTATCGGCTCATTCTTTGCCGGCACGGTCGCAACGGTATTGATTGCGCTCTTCGCTCCGCCACTCGCGGAAATTGCACTTAAATTCGGCCCCGCTGAGTACTTCTCCTTGATGGTCCTTGGCTTGGTCGTTGCGGTGGTTCTAGCGCAGGGCTCATTGCTACATGCGGTCGGCATGGTAATACTCGGCCTGCTACTAGGCCTCATAGGAACTGACGTTAACTCAGGCGTGGCCCGCTTCACTTTCGATATGCCTCAACTTGCTGACGGCATAAGTTTCGTGCTCGTTGCCATGGGTATGTTTGGCCTTGGCGAAATCATCAACAATATTGAAAATGAAGCCGAACGAACTATAACTGCAACGAAGGTCACGGGCTTGTGGCCAACCAAAGAAGACTTTAAACGCATGGCAGGGCCTATCGTGCGCGGAACAATGTTGGGTTCGGCCTTGGGCATCCTGCCAGGCAGCGGCAACATTCTTGGGTCCTTTGCCGCCTACTCTCTAGAAAAACGCATTTCCAAAAATAAGGACCAGTTCGGGAAGGGCGCCATCGAGGGTGTAGCAGCGCCGGAAGCAGCGAACAATGCAGGTGCCCAAACCTCTTTTATACCTATGTTGACGTTGGGCATTCCCTCCAACCCCGTGATGGCACTCATGATCGGGGCTATGATTCTGCAAGGTATTCAGCCTGGCCCCTCAGTCATTACCGAACAGCCAGCCTTGTTCTGGGGCATTATCGCCTCGATGTGGATTGGCAATTTGTTTCTTGTCATCCTGAACCTGCCGCTGATCGGTATTTGGGTGCGCATGATTCTGGTGCCCTATCCCCTTCTGTATCCGGCCATTTTGGTGTTCTGTGTGATAGGGGTCTTTAGCATCAACAACACCGAGTTCGATGTATATCTCATGGCAATTTTCGGCGTGCTTGGCTATATCTTTGCCAAGCTAAAATGCGAACCGGCGCCTATGCTGTTGGGCTTCATTCTTGGTCCGCTAATGGAAGAATATTTGCGTCGCGCGCTCGTTCTTTCACGCGGTGATGCGATGGTATTCCTCAATCGTCCAATCAGCCTCAGCATGCTGGTTCTTTCGCTGATTGCCATCGTAATGGTGCTCGCTCCTGCTATTCGCAAAAAACGCGACGTAGCACTTCAAGAAGAATAAATCTCTAACTGAATCCAGCCTTTCTGTCGAAACAGTCGATA
>DATJIB010000134.1:0-2994 GCA_035493575.1 Rhodocyclaceae bacterium
AGCGTGACTATAGGCAGCGTCGTGAATGGACGTTTGATTCCGCGCTTGGCGCATCCAGAGCGCTTGTTTTCGTATGGCGTGATCGTGCTGTTTTTCGGTCTCGGCATGCTCGCAACTGTGACAGCGACGACAGCACATTTCTGGCTGATGGCGATTTTTGCCGTGTGCGGTTTCAGCCTTGGCTTTCAGTTACCGAATCTGACTTTGCAAATCCAGGCTTCGGTTGGAAAAGCCGATCAGGGTGCCGCATCGGCCCTGATCCAGACCTTGCGCACGCTGGGCAGCATGTTCGGTGCCAGTCTTGCCGGCCTGGTCGTGAGCCTCGGATTCACGCGTGGTTCGGTGAGCACCTTGGCGCAGGAAGGAATCCACAACGCTGAAGTCCTGCAGTTATTCGAAAGCCCGCAGCTATTGGTGCGCGCCGCAGATCAGGAAACACTGATGCACCTGGCGCAGCAACAAGGCTTTGATGCCGTGCATCTACTTGAACAGGCGCGAGTGGGATTGGTCAGCGGCATTCATCAGGCCTTCCTGGGTTGCCTGGTGTTGGTGGTGATGACATATTTCATCAGCCGCCATTTGCCGGCATTCACCCGGCCGCAGAAACCAGTCGAGCTGGATGTATCCGCTTAGGCGTTTTTGGCAACGAACAATAAACGTGCTGGCGCAGTGGGGGTGATGCGTACCAGCTTGCGTTGCCATTCGCCATTCAGCTTGGCTGCGATTTGATATTGGCCTGAGGGCAGCTTCAAGTACAGCAGCGGTCCTTCGTTGACGCCGGAATAAATTTCCCGGCCCTTGGCTGTGCTGATAACAAAGGTGGTGTTGTGCAGATCAATGCCATCCTGATCGTTGAACAGTACCTGCAGGTTGTAGGCCGAGGCGATGGCCGGCAGTACATGTCGATTGACCGCCGCGATGGTTTCTTCGTCACTGGCGCACGGAACATTCGCGTCGTTTGCCGTGGCCGGCATGCAGTGCAAGCCGATGAGCAGGGCAGAGACAATAAAGTACCAACGCCTTTGCATATGAAGCGCAATGAGCATCTTGGTCGCTACGGCGAGTGGTATGGAACCCACGTCAGTTGGAGCGTGAAACCAAGGCCAATGCCCCAAGTGTAGTCAACAAAATTGCAAAAGCGACATACGGATCATCCAGTTCTGGCGACAGCACCAGATAGAGGACAAAGCCGCCTAACGCTGCGACATCGGTAATTTGGAAGCCAAACTTCTTCATGACGTTCTCCCCCTGGAGATCAAGACGATTGAAATGTATTAATTTGTAAGCGTCTGGAATGTCAGTGCAATCCACAAGTTGCGTAGGACGATGCCCACGTCTCCTGAGAAGGTGCGTGAAGTGCTAATTCAATGTCTTTGTAATTCTGCCGGTATCATCGCGGCTTTCCCGCTGCATTGCTTTCATGCCTCATCTCATACTCGCGCCCATGGAGGGCCTCGCTGACGATGTCCTGCGCGATGTGCTCACCAGCACAGGCGCTTACGACTGGTGCGTGACCGAGTTTGTGCGCGTCGCCGACAGTGTTCTGCCACGCAGCGTTTTCTTGCGCATGTCGCCCGAGCTGAAGAACGATTCGCGCACACCCTCCGGCACATTGACGCGTATGCAGCTGCTCGGCTCGGATCCGGACAGGCTGGCGCAGACTGCCGCGCGACTGGCAACATTGAATCCGGCCGGCATCGATCTGAACTTTGGTTGCCCGGCACCGCTCGTCAATCGCCATCGCGGTGGCGCCGCCTTGCTCGGCGAGCCGGAGCTTTTGCATGCCATTGTTGCGGCGGTACGTGCTGCGGTACCTGAACACATTCCGGTTACCGCCAAGATGCGCCTGGGCATCAGCGATACGTCACGGGCACTTGATTGCGCGCGCGCATTGGAAGCGGGCGGCGCAAGCTCGTTGGTTGTGCATGCGCGTACCAAGGAAGATGGCTACAAGCCGCCGGCACGTTGGGAGTGGCTGACGCAGATACGCGAGGCCGTGAAGTTGCCGCTGATCGCCAATGGTGAAGTGTGGACCTTGCAGGACTACATCGACATTCGCCGCGTCAGTGGTTGTGACGATGTGATGCTGGGTCGTGGTGCCGTGGCTGATCCCTTATTGGCATCACGCATTCGAACCTATTTGCAGACAGGCGAGATGACAGATATTTCGGCGCACGACTGGGATAGCCTGCGGCCGCTGATTGCTCATTTCTGGGCCCGGGTGCAGGACAAGCTGCAACCCAATCACACGCCAGGAAGACTCAAGCAATGGTTGGGGCTGATGAAGCGTATCTATCCAGAGGCCGATGCATTGCATCGCTCCGTGCGCGAGCTACGCAATGCCAACGAGGTCGGCATCATGCTGGCCCGGCATGCCATAGAGAAACGTTAATAGCACTACTCAACTTTACGAAATACCAGCACGGCATTCGTGCCACCAAAAGCAAATGAGTTGCTGATAGCGGCGCGTAAATCTGGTGCCCAGGTATCGGCCTCTCTCACCAGTGGTACGTCGCAAGCCGGGTCTTGTGATTCGCAATGCATGTTTGGTGGCAACGCTCCACGATACACGGCTAGTGCTGTAATCGCGGCTTCCAGTGCGCCAGCAGCGCCAAGCAGATGTCCATGCATGGATTTGCTGGAGCTGACTTGAAGGTACTGCAGATTCTCACCCCAGACACGTTTTAATGCTTCGCACTCTACTGTGTCGCCTGCCAAGGTCGCAGTGCCATGGGCATTGCAATAGCCGATATCACGTGGCGCCAGGCCACTGCTCTTCAAGGCCGCCAATAGCGCCTTGACTTGACCTGATGCATCCGGTTTCGTGAGGTGGCTGGCGTCGCAGGATAAGCCACTGCCGGCCAGCTCAGCATAAATGCGCGCACCTCTTGCCTGGGCGGCTTCGAGTGACTCCAGCATCAGGAAAGCAGCACCTTCTCCCAAGACCAGGCCAGTACGTTCTGTACTGAATGGGCGGCTGGCTTGTTCCGGATG
>DATJIB010000135.1:0-4775 GCA_035493575.1 Rhodocyclaceae bacterium
TACACCTTTGGCCTTGTATATGAGTGATCCGCAAGGGCGACGCCTGAAGGGCAATGAGCCCTATCAGGATCTGTGCCGTGCCTGGGGGTTGGCTTACTTCAATCATTCACATCACTACACGCGTGATGTGAAGCGCTTTGACACGATTCCCGATGAGCAGATTCTGGCGACGCAATGGTCGCACGGCGTGCTGACCTATTACGGTCAGGGCAGTAATTACGTGCCGGGTGGTTTGTCCAGGCATGTGAATCTGCATGCCATCGTCAATGGTGGCGATATCCCGCCGCGCGACAAGGACAATCGCATGCAGTGGAATGGCTGGATGGTGGATTACCACCACAACTACTGCCAGCCAGGCTGGTGGGCGCTGATGTTCAACAGTCCCATGCATCTGTACAGCGCCAAGCTGCGTTTCCACGCCAACATCATGGCTCAGTTAGGCAACGGTCCGACCAGTCAGCCATCGTTCTTCCTGGTGCGCATCCAGGCCTGGCGTTATCTGCATTACGTGATGATGTGGAAGCTCGGCACCTTGCATCGACTGGGCATGGCCAGAGCCGGCATCGAGAGCCGCCTGCAAGCCGAACTGGAAAGTCTCCACGACCAGATCTATGTGCCCGCCATGGTGGATAAAGCCCAGGATGTTGCCAATACAGCGGTGCGCAATCTGGGTGTCTACACCACGTCTATGAACACCGACGGCACCCTGCAGTGGTACACGCTGCCAACGGCTCTGACCTTCTATATGGGCAGTGCGTTGATGCTGTTCAAACAGACCGGGCTGTGGGCCGTGATGCAGGCCAAGTCGGAAAAATGCAAAACTGCCTTGAACTTCATTGTTGAATGCCTGGATAAGTCTGCGCTCGACATGATGGTGGCGACAGAGGGGCGCGCCGAACATACCAGCGAAAACGGTTCAACCCCGATGACCGCCAAAGTGCCAGTGGGTCAGCAGCCGGTGGTGCCAGCCAACTGGCAGGAGTGGAACACGCTCTATCCCAAGCAAGGTGCGGATGACTGGATCACCTATCCGAATGGCAATCCACGCGCCCCGTATGAACGTGACGTCGGCATGCATATGCGCGCGCAATGGGCCTTTATCCATCGCGATTATTTTCCGGAAATCACGCGGGCCAATCTCAATGAGGCCTGCGCCATGTACGACAGCTTCTATGCCCGTCGCGCCCAGAATCTTGGGCAAGGTGATTGGCATTACCGTTATCCATCGTTGGGCATTATTAAGGGGCAAGCATAATGGCAACCACTCGGATCATCACCATTGGTACAGGCAAGGACTACGCTAGCCTGAACACCTTCCGCGCATGGCTCAACGCACAGGATCTGGTTGCCCAGAACTTGTATATCGAAGCCCATGTTTATGAAAACCAGAGCATCGCCAGCGGGGCCGTTTTCATCGGTCCGCAAAACAGCGATATGACGCGCTATTGCCTGATCCGGCCGGCGCCAGGTTTGGGGGTGCATGACCTCAACCCGACCGGGATGTTTGACTGGAAGCCAAACGGCATTCTGCTCAACTTCGTGACGGGCAGTTACTACGCCTTGCGCATCAGTTCCGGCGTGGTGCTGCAAGGTTTTCGCATCACCACCTCGGCCACGGGTGGGGCGACACAGGCACCGCTGTCCTTGTACCAGTCCGTCTATGTCAATCTCGGCACCTATCAATGTGGCCTGCGGCGCAATATATTCTTGGCGGATACCAGCACAGCACCGTGCTTGAGCATTAGCGGTGGCCTGGCCGGTGGCACCAGCGCCGTGATTGCCGATAACTTGTTCATCACCGAAACCGTGGCTTCGAATGCAGCTTTGGTGGAGCTGAGTGAACCTTGCGTGATCGAGCGCAACACCTTTGTCCGACGCAACAATACGACTATGCGTACGGTGACCATCACGGTCAATTACGATGCGCACACGCCGATTTTCAGAAACAACGCCATCATCGGTCACTCACCGGAGAGCATCCGCTTTGTCATGAACTCAGCGATTGGCATCGCCGCGCGCAATGCATCGGTGGGCAACTATGCAGACGGTGGAGTGACCATATTGGGCTACCTCAACAACGTCGTCACGGTGGCCAATGATCTCACCATCTCCCTGTATGACTTGACCCCAGCTGATAACAGTCCACTCATCGGGCATGCCGATGCAACAGCGCAGACAACGCCCGATCTGCGCGGGCGCAATCGCGGCTTAACGCCGGATATCGGGGCGGTCCAGCGAACCCCGGCCCCGCCGGCGCCAACCGGCCTGATCACCCAGATCAAGGTGGATGGTCAGCGCGTGATTGTGACTGGCACGACCACAGGTGCGGTCGACTCCGCAACGGCAACTCTGCAGGCTGCAGCGGTGGCCAATGGGGCCAGTACGCAGGGGCCGCAAGCGGTGATTGCAACAGCCGGTACGGTCACGACGCAATTCAACAACGTACCGATAGGCAGTTATGTCGGCGTGCAGATGGCACTGACCAATGCAGGTGGCCAGACCCTCATCAACTCGACCGGTGGCGTGGAGATCCTCGGCCTGGAAGGGACACCGCAGGCGCCAGAGCTGGTGACAGCGCCGGTGTAAGGCGCGATACGTAGCAAGCGTGTGCGGGAGCGTGGCTCTCGCACACAATCGGTGTGCTTAGGCAGGGCGATGAAAGGATGCGATATATGTCTGCACTGACAAGTTCGACCTCGTTGATTCAGGCTGCATGCGTACCAGGCAGCCTGGGCTGTCTGGTGGGCAATGATCTGTTTGCTTTGGTCGGTGCCTTGGCGGGCACGCTGTACGCCATGACCGGGCAAGCCCAGTTGGGCTGGTGGCGACGCTCCATCTGCATCACCAGCATCGTCGTGTTGGCGTTTGCTACCACGTGGTTTGTGGCGGAAAGCATGCCCTTGATCATGGACCATCTAGGGTTGGTGCAAATCGAGCTGGGCCGCAGTCGCATGTTACTGGCCTGGCTGATCGCCTACTTTGCTCAGGACGTTTTATTACCGGCAGCGGGGACGCTTCTGTCTACGCTGGGAACACGCTGGATTACCCATCTGGGAGGACCTTCATCATGAGCGATGTCTTTGCGCAAGTTGCTGCGGCGATTGGTTTGCTCGCCGTCTTTTTATACGCACTGTGTACGATTGATCAAATGCAGAAGCCGCCGTCGCGCATTGGTCACGCCTGGGTATGGGTAGCGCTATCGACCATCGTGCTCCTGGCCGCGATTGTGTTGTGGCCGGCTGGCCTGCACTTTGGCATTGCCTTGTTTGCCACGTCGGTGGCCTGGGTATTTGTGGTTGAGCGGCGCGGGCTGCGGCCGGACCGCAAGCCAGGATTGGCGCCGCGTGAAAAGACTTAACCGCCGATCAAGCGTTGCCACCAGCTTTTGCGAACCGGCTTGGCGCGACCGCGATGTAGCGAAGGTTTGACTGCCAGGCTGGGATCTAGGGCCGGGCCGACCCGTCGCGAGTCGTTATTCAGGGTCGGGTTGTTCCAGGTACCGGCTGTATTCTTGGCGGCTTCTTCGGCATTGGTGCGCATGCTCTTGAAGACATCGCGGTAGGGTAGGCCGGTGCTCTGCGAGGCAATGATGGCGCGCTTGGCGATACTGATTTCCAGCAGGAACAGGAGTTCCTGGGCGACGTCCCACGGCAGCCCCTGGCGGCTGCCATCGCGTGAATCCATCATCAGCGATGCGACAAAGGGCTCGAACTCGGTTGTGGCCCAGTGGAAGCAGAGCTTTTCGCTAATTCGCGGCAAACGATGCTCCACGGCGCACAGTCCCTTGGGAATGTCGTCCGGGCGTTTGTCGGGAGGCTGATAGCTCGGGTTCATTGCAATTACATTAAGACATTGCGTTAATTCTTGCATGCCCTCCGCATTTTTGCCAGTATTTGTTGCGCCGCACCAATTTGGCATCGAAAAAGCCGGAAAATGCACCCGAATTGCACAGCAGCTTTGACTCCAAGCCCCTGTTTCACTTAAGATGCTTCTTTTGCAGATACGGCGGCGCGAGCCGCCGTATGGCTTTGTGGCCCGGATATGGCATTTGTCTATCCGGCCATTTCTGTTTTATAGCCTTTGCTGACGTCACGACGTCCAGCGCGGAGCACTTTCATGTCGCACCTGATGAATAACTACAACCGTTTGCCTGTGGCGTTTACCCACGGCGAAGGGACCTCGCTGTTTGATGAAAATGGCAAACGCTATTTGGATGGTTTGTCCGGCATTGCCGTGAACACCCTCGGCCATGCTCACCCACGCCTGACGCAGGCCTTGTCGGCCCAGGCCGGTCGTTTGATTCACACCTCGAACATCTACCGCGTGCGTGAACAGGAGGCTTTGTCCGACAAGCTGGCGGCGCTGGCGCAAATGGATGAAGTGTTCTTCTGCAACTCCGGTTGTGAAGCCAACGAGGCTGCCATCAAGCTGGCGCGCTTGTATGGGCATCAGCAAGGCATCGATAACCCGGCCATCATCGTCATGGAACAGGCTTTCCATGGTCGTACCCTGGCAACGCTGTCGGCCACTGGCAATCGCAAGGTGCAGGCCGGCTTTGAACCACTCGTCGCCGGTTTTGTACGCGTGCCCTTTGACGACCTGGCAGCGGTCGAGGCTGTTGCTCAAAACAATCCGAATGTAGTCGCTATCCTGTTTGAAGTGGTGCAGGGCGAGGGCGGTATCAACATCACCCACAATGATTTCCTGATCGGCCTGCGCAAGCTGTGTGACGCCAAGAACTGGTTGTTCATGGTTGATGAAGTGCAGACCGGCGT
>DATJIB010000136.1:0-4925 GCA_035493575.1 Rhodocyclaceae bacterium
TACGACACTTCCAAGGTCGAAACCTCGACCACTTGGTCGAAGCGTAACGGCTGGGCGATTCCAGTTAGCTACAACGTTGGCAACCATGGCATCTATGTAACCTACGCTCGCGTAGGCGACACCAAGACCAACGCTGGCACGACTGCTGACAGCTCGGCTAAGCAATGGGTTCTGGGTTACGACTACAGCCTGTCCAAGCGTACTTCGGTTGGTGTTAACTACACCAAGCTGAACAACGACGCTGGCGCTGTTTACAACGTTGCGAACAACAAGGGCACCAACGTTGGTGTTGCTGGTTCCGATGTTTCCCAGTTCTACGCTGGTATCCGTCACGCTTACTAAGCATCTGCTTAGTTAGTTGGATTAAAACGGCCACCTTCGGGTGGCCGTTTTTTTACGGTACTTGGCTCGCTAAGCAAGCAGTCAATAAAAAAGCTACCCGCAGGTAGCTTTTTTATTGACTGCAGTTCTATCCACTAAGATTTTCGCGGCACTCCGCCTAGTAGCGCAGCAACTTGGCGGCGGGGTTTGTTGCTACTGATGGACTGCGTGTTTTCTTTTGTCGTGCTGCTGCGCGACTCGTAAGGCTTGTTAGGATCAAAGTCCAATTTAGGCAAGTGAGCTGCCGCGGCTGGCATGTGCGGAATATTGCGGCGGGTGTTCTCATACTCGGTCTTGGGGCGGCGAGGGGTGGCCGAATCGCGCTCACGATCACCACCCGTACGCGTCTTTTCATTACGACTTCGTCCAGCAGGGGCGGGGCGCGCTTCTTTGGCCTCTGTGCTGTTGGCGGAAGTATCGAAACCGTCAATCACAACGCGCTCAATCTTGAGCTTGATCAGTTTTTCGATGTCGGCCAGGCGTCCGGCTTCCTCCGGGGCAACCAGTGATGTCGCTTCGCCCTTCTTGCCGGCACGACCGGTGCGGCCAATACGGTGCACATAATCTTCGGCGGTGTGTGGCAGTTCGTAATTGATGACATTAGGCAGTTCATCAATGTCGATACCACGCGCGGCCACATCGGTGGCAACCAGAACACGAATGCGGCCAGCCTTGAACGCCTCGAGCGCTTCAGTACGCTGGTTCTGGTTTTTGTCACCGTGGATTGCGTCGGCAGTGATGCCTTGCTTTTCCAGGTACGTCGCCAAACGGCTCGCGCCGAACTTGGTGCCGCAGAAAACCAGTACTTGCTGCAGGTCGCGATGCTGAATGATCCAGTGCAGCAAGCTGCGCTTGAGATCAGTCGCAACCGGGTGCATGCGGTGAGTAATGGTTTCGGAAACGGTGTTGCGCTTCGCGACTTCAATCAGTTGCGGGCTCTTCAACATCGTATCGGCCAGCTTCTTGATTTCTTCGGAGAAGGTGGCTGAGAACAGCAGGCTCTGACGTTCTTGCGGCAGCAGCGACAGAATGCGCTTGATGTCCGGGATAAAGCCCATGTCCAGCATGCGGTCTGCTTCATCCAGCACCAGCATTTCGACCTGGCTGAAGTTCACGGTTTTTTGTTGCACGTGATCCAGCAGGCGCCCTGGTGTGGCAACGATGATTTCGCGGCCTTCCTTGAGCTCGGCAATTTGCGCCTTCATATCCACGCCGCCATAAATACAGGTTGAGCGCAGCGGGATGTACTTGCTGTAAGTGACGACGTTCTCGTACACCTGCATGGCCAGTTCGCGGGTCGGAGCCAGAATCAGGGCGCGGACCGGGTGGCGGGCAGGGGATGGGCTGCTGCTGGCGTGGCGGGCGAGCCTTTGCAGCAAAGGCAAAGTAAAGCCGGCAGTCTTGCCGGTACCGGTCTGGGCGCCGCCCAGCACGTCTTTTCCTTGCAAAATAATAGGGATGGCCTGGGCCTGAATTGGCGTTGGCTCAGTGTAACCCGTCGCTTCGACGGCACGTAAAAGTTCGGGTAGTAGCCCGAGATCTGCAAATGACATATCAAATTACCAGAATCGGCCTGCCCCTCGCGGGGTACCGGTTCAGGCAACGACACAACATTAAGACAAGGGGAACATCAGCTTACGAGTGCAAGCTAGCTTGAAAGAGGGGGCCACCAACCGGCGGGGCAACCTTGGCTCAAGTATACCTGTTTAGGCGTCCCAGCGGGAAATGGGCCGTTGGGTAGTATCAAAGTGGATGTTTTGCTCTCAAAAGAGCCAGTTCAATGCTATTTAGCGGCGACTTAGCGTACGCAAATAGCAGGTAACCTCTTCGCGGTCATGATAAAGCTGGCGCACTGAGAGCTCGGCCTTGATATGTTTTTTGGCCAGGGCGTCCATGATCAGATCACGACAGAGTTCAACCTCCTCGTAGCGCTTTTTCATTGGCAACTTGAGGTTGAATATGGCCGAGCTGCAATGCCCACCGACAAACCAGTCAGCCATGAGGCCGGCAATCCGCGCCGGCTTATCCACCATGTCGCAGACTAGCCAATGCACAGGCCGTTTGGGGCGCCAATGAATGCCATCTACGCGCAGATGTTCAACACGGCTATCTTTCTGCAAGATAGGGGCGAGTGCCCCGTTGTCTATGGCTGTCACCTGAACGCCATGTCTGACCAGTACCCAAGTCCAGCCGCCGGGTGCAGCGCCCAGGTCGACCGCGGTAATGCCCTCATGCAATTGATCAGCTTGCTCTTCTGGGCTGAGAAAGACATGAAGGGCTTCGACCAGCTTTTGCGCTGAACGCGACGGTGCATCGTTGGAAGAGCGTAGGCGCGGAATGCCCATAGGCCAGGTCGCGCTATTGTGCGGATCGGCGATGCCAATATAGGCCGTGGCATGATCGATAAAAAACACGTGCAAACGCGGCAAGGTGGCGTCGTCGCTAAGCACATTCTGTTTGCGCAAAGACTTCTCAAGGTAGGGAGTGAACTTGCGGCAAAACGACGAAAGCTCTTTGGCTTCATTCGTATCGGCGGTCTCCGCCCATACCGCCGAGAAGCGCATGCCAAAATTGGCGGCCACTGCCGCAATCGGGGTGGCGCGATCAGCCAGTGGAAGCTTCTCGACCAACACTGCTTGATGAACAATCTGGCGCGGGAACGTGAAGTCGGCGAAGCGCAGCTGTTTTTTAGCGCGCTTGGCAGCGCCTTCTTCGTTCGGCACAAACAACAGATAACCACTGTCCGGTTTGCTCTTCACATAGCCGTCGATACCCAGTTGCCCCACTGCATGCGTGATCTCCTGGGCGCATTCTTTTTCAAAACCGGGGCGGCAGTAAAGCAACAAAGCTGGATTCATACACAAAAAGTCCGGTCAGTAATGACAGAGCCAGGCCCATTGGCCTGGCTCTGTTATGTTGAGATAGCGAGGGTGAGGTTCAGGAGCGTTTGTTGGCGCTCTTGCCTTTTTCAGCAGGGGGCTCGGCAGGTGTTTCTGCCGGTGCGGCTTTTTCGGCGGGCTTCTCGGCGGGGGCTTCGGCCTCATCAGTCTCTTCGGCCTTGCTCTTGCGTGGCTTGCTATTGGCGCCCGGGCTGACCTGCGGAGTTACCGTTTCTAATTTGTTCTCCCGCATATAGCCATCCATATCGCGCCAACCGTTGAAAATGGCAGCTTTGGATGTCTTGGGGCTGCTCAGGTAGCAGTCCTGCAGCGCCCAGCCAGCTTGC
The DNA here is from genome assembly GCA_035493575.1 of Rhodocyclaceae bacterium. GTDB lineage: Bacteria > Pseudomonadota > Gammaproteobacteria > Burkholderiales > Rhodocyclaceae. The sequence goes on from DATJIB010000136.1 coordinate 3,608, forward strand.
CGGCAGGCGCCGCCAATGGCTTTACCTTCAGCCTCCTGGCGCGCGGAAGTTTGAGCCGGGGTTTCCAGGCCGAGCTGGTCACAGCCGCCTAGCAATAGAGTCAGGGGGAGCAGCAATAGGGCAATTGATTTCAGCATGTCAGGGCTTGGAGTCCAGAGCGGCAATCGGAAGGCTAACGAAATCTATCGTCATTTAGTCACTGATTTTACGGCAGCAATGGCGATTTCTGGAACGACTATTGTTAAACGCGGCCGAAATTTTGTGTTTGCAAGGCACTTTCCTTGAGGATCAGCCAGACTAGGCCCGCATTCACTAGCAGCATGGCGATTTCCATGAATAACAGCTCGCTAACCAGGTGGCGAGTCGAGTTGTTGGCAAAGACAAAGTAAAAGCCCTCAAAACTGGGAATGAAGTTGGTGCTAATGGAACGATAGTCAGCGAAAGGAGGGAAGAGCAAAATCAATATCAGATTGCAGGCAACAAAAATGAGCAATTTACGCATGCGCCGTGTATGCACTGGGGCATTGACCATGGACAATCCAGTGAGCAAATAACCGATGCCACCATTGAGCAGAACAACCAGTAGCTCGAGGCTCAAAAAGTCAAAATTGACCTGATGGTTTGGCTGCGCCATAAACCATGGGAAAAAACCTTCGAATGTAGGAACGTTGCGATACTGGAGTGAAATATAGTCGTGCGGCGGAAAGGCCAGAACAAGCGCCAGATTGCCAGCGACAAAAGCGAGTAGGATCGCCCGCGAGCGGCTCAGAGACATAGCGGCGCAGTGTATATTGTTGATCCGCTAAGACTACCCAAGTATCGGAATTGATGCAAATCGTGCTGGGCCATTCGGCTTTTCGGATTTATGCAAGAACAAAGGAGATGTAGTGAAATTTTGGATTCTCGGTATCAGCCTGGCATTGTCGGTTCAGGCCGCAAGCGCGCAAGAGATCGTTCTGCGCCACAGTTTGCAGGGCCCGGCGCTGGACACATTGGCGACGATCGCTCTCAAGTTTAACGACGCGCAGAAGGGTAAGGCCAAGGTTATTTTGCAAGATACGAATAGTCTTTCGGCGGCGGATAAAGCCAAGCTACCCACGGCGGCCTTATTCGACATGGACGAATCAACGCACTATTTCACGACCCGTCCAAAATTTGTCCCGCTTTTCCAGCTGCTCAAGGACACTGGGGAGAAGGTTGCGCTGAATGATTTTTATCCGCAGATCGTTGATGCGGTGGACGATGGCAGTGGCCGCATGCAGGCCTTGCCTGTAGGCTTGGCAATTCCTGTCCTGTTCCGCAACAAGGATTATTTTGT
>DATJIB010000137.1:0-3392 GCA_035493575.1 Rhodocyclaceae bacterium
GCATAGCTTGCAGCGCGTGCTGTCCGGAGTACAAACCAACTTCCCGGATTTCGTCTGGATTGCCGCAGCGGATGCGGATGGGCAGGTGCTAGCCGCAACCGATCCTAAAGTGATCGGCAGTAATGTCTATCAATACGCCTGGTTTTCACAAGGCATGATCGTGTCGTGGATTGAGGAAGGAATTAGCTTCAATCATCCAGAGTATTTAAAGAAAGGCGAAGGGCGGCGCTTTCTGAAATTGACGGCGCCGATTCGCGGTGAACATGGCGGCGTGCTCGGCGTGGTGGCAGCACGTTTGAGTTGGGATTGGGTCATGCAATTGGTGCGCGACATTGATCGCGGCATGAGCCATGTGGCACGCGAAGAGTGGTTGCTGCTGGATCGCGATAATCGCGTGCGCATTGGGCCGGAAGAGTTGATCGGCAAACATTGGCAAGACGATCTGCCCCCAGTCGCGTCATCGGTGACAAGCTCCGTCACTGACTTTGGCCCTGAGAGTACAGAGCTGCCCGCGCGGCTGGCAATCCGCCAACTCAATGAAGGGCGCAGCTATCTGGTAGCCGAAGCCAAGCAGGACGACAATGATTCCTTGCAGCAATTAGGCTGGCGCGTGGTCGTGATTCAACCAGTGAGCCAGGTGACCGAAATTGCCATGCGCGTGCTGTGGCAAATTGCAGCCGTGCTGCTTGGCCTGGGTTTGGGCGCTGCGCTACTGGGCCTGTCATTGGCGCAACGCTTGACGCGCCGTATCCGTATGATTGCCCGCTCGGCGGATGCGGTTGTCAGCGGTAGCGCGCAGCAAATTGCCGTACCGGATGGTGCCGATGAAGCCGCGCGCCTGGGCACGGCCCTGGATCGCTTGCTGCGTACTTTGCAAAGTGAGCGCGACGATCTGCGCAGTCTTAATGCCGAGCTGGATCAGCGCGTGGCGGAGCGTACCAATGAAATCCAGCGCTTGGCCGAAGAAGCAAGATACTCGGCGGTGGTGCGCGAGCGCCTCAAAATTGCACGCGACTTGCATGACACCCTGGCGCACTCGATGATGGCCATGCTCACCGAAATTCGTTTGCTCAAGAAAATTGCCATCACCAATCCGAATGCCTTGGCAGAAGAGCTGATCGAGGCCGAAAAAGCTGCCCACCAAGGGCTGCAGGAAGCACGAGCGGCGATTACCCAGATGCGCTATAACCCGGCACGCGATGTAGGCCTCGGTGCTGCTTTGAATGATTACGTGCGTTTGTTCGGCGAGCGTACCGGCATCAAGAGTCGAGTCGAATGTGATCCTGCCGTGGCCACATTTTCTGAGGAGCGGGCTGAAACTTTGTTCCGTATTGCCGAAGAATCGCTGCGCAATGTCGAGCGCCATGCAGGAGCTCATCATGTGAATGTGAGCTTGCAGCAAATTGATGGCGGTAATGCAATTGCCATGACCATACGCGATGATGGCGTTGGTTTTGTGCCGCAGGAAGCCTATCCCGGTCACTATGGCTTGCTTGGCTTACGCGAGCAGGCACAGATGATTGGTGCCGACCTGACGATTCAAAGCATCGAGCAGCAAGGTACCGTGATTACCGTGACCCTGCCGATTGTCCTTATCAGCTAGCAGTCGCAGCGCAGATGTCAGAATGCTCTGACATCTGCGTGTGGTCTTGTCTGAGTGTAGGACTAAGGAGCCGTGTTTAATCTGGAGCGGCTTGATTGATTTGTCCTGCAGGGAGCGAGACATGGCCGACACTATTCCCGACAAACTACTTGCCGGACAACCTTATCCAATTGGTGCAACGCACGATGGCCTAGGCGTCAATTTCGCTGTTTTCTCGGCCAATGCCCACAAGATCGAGTTGTGTCTGTTCGATCCGCGTGGCCGCAAGGAAATCGCCCGCCTGGCTTTACCAGAATGTACCAACGAAATCTGGCATGGGTATCTGCCCAATGCCTTGCCGGGGCTGTTGTATGGCTACCGGGCTCATGGTCCGTATGAGCCGGAACGCGGACATCGTTTCAATCCCAACAAGCTCTTAATCGACCCCTACGCCAAAAAACTGTCCGCCCCCTTGAAGTGGGGTGATGCCGTGTTTGGCTACCGTGTGCACTCTCATCGTTTGGATCTGTCTTTTGATCGACGTGACAGTGCTGCCTTGATGCCCAAAGGGGTTGTGGTTGAGGATACCTTCAACTGGAATAACGACCAGCGACCGAATACCCCATGGTCCAAAACCGTGATCTACGAAGCGCATGTGCGCGGTGCTTCGATCCTGCGTGATGACCTGCTTCCGCCTGAGCGCGGCACTTTCTCAGCCTTGTCCCATCCACGTTTTATCGAGCACTTGAAAAAGCTCGGTGTGACTGCGATTGAGCTCTTGCCGATACATGCTTTTCTGCAAGACAGACATTTGCTTGAGCGCGGCCTGCGCAATTATTGGGGCTACAACACCTTGTCCTTCTTTGCGCCGGAACCCGCCTATCTCGCCAGTGACAGCCTAGACGAAATGCGGCGCGCAGTGCGGCGTTTCCATGCGGCCGGTATCGAGGTCATTCTCGACGTGGTTTATAACCACACTTGTTGCGGTAGTGAAATGGGGCCGACTCTATCGTTTCGCGGCCTCGACAATGCCAGCTACTACCGTTTATTGCCAGGCAATGAACGTTATTACATCAACGAAACCGGTTGTGGCAATACGCTGAATCTCTCCCATCCGCGCGTGCTGCAAATGGTGCTCGACTCCTTGCGCTATTGGGCGACTTCGTTCCACATCGATGGTTTTCGTTTTGACCTTGGTGTGACCCTGGGGCGTGAGGGCACCGGCTTTGATCCTGGCTCTGGTTTCTTTGATGCGATTTTGCAGGATCCGATCCTGTCGCAACTGAAGCTTATTTCCGAGCCATGGGACTGTGGTCCCGGTGGTTACCAGCTGGGTAATCATCCGCCAAGTTTTGCTGAGTGGAATGATCTTAGTCGTGATGGCATGCGTCGCTTCTGGCGCGGTGATGCTGGAAAGCGCAACGAGCTAGCGGGTTACCTTGCGGGCTCTACCGATCTGTTTAATAGACGCCATCGCAAGCCGTGGGCCTCGATCAATTACGTTGCGTCGCATGATGGCTTTACGCTGCACGATTTGGTCAGTTATGCCGAAAAGCACAATGAGGCCAATGGCGAAAATGGTAACGACGGCCACAACGATAACTTCAGCGGCAATTGGGGCGCAGAAGGCGAGACCGACAATCCAGACTTTATCCATTTGCGCGAGCGGATAAAGCGCGCCTTGCTGGCGACAGTCATCTTTGCTCAAGGCACGCCCATGCTGTTGGCTGGGGATGAGTTTGGTCGCACCCAGCGAGGTAACAACAACGCCTATTGCCAGGACAACGAACTGTCGTGGATAGACTGGCGT
>DATJIB010000138.1:0-5752 GCA_035493575.1 Rhodocyclaceae bacterium
ATGTCTGGTTCGATTCCGGCACCACGCATTGGCATGTGCTGCGCGGTTCGCACAATGAAGGTCATGCGACTGGCCCACGCGCCGATCTGTATCTTGAAGGTTCGGATCAGCATCGCGGCTGGTTCCATTCGTCCTTGCTCACCGGCGCTGCCATTGACGGCCATGCGCCTTACAAGGCTCTTCTGACTCACGGCTTCACCGTGGATGAGAAGGGCCGCAAGATGAGCAAGTCGCTCGGCAATACCATTCTGCCGGACGAAATCAATAACAAGCTGGGCGCAGAGATTCTGCGTCTGTGGGTCGCGAATACCGACTACTCGGGCGAGCTCGCGGCATCCAAGGAAATTCTGGATCGCGTGGTAGAAATCTATCGCCGCCTGCGCAACACCGTGCGCTTTCTGCTCGCCAACACCGTCGATTTCGATCTCGAAAAGAACGGCGTACCAGTCGAGCAATGGCTGGAGATTGATCGCTACGCATTGGGTGTGACACGTCGTTTGGCCGAGCAGTGCGAAGCAGATTACAACACCTACGAATTCCATCGCATCGTGCAGGGCCTGCAGTTGTTCTGCTCCGATGACTTGGGCAGCTTCTACCTCGACATCCTCAAGGATCGTTTGTACACCTCTGCTGAAAATTCGCTAGCGCGTCGTTCGGCCCAGACAGCGTTGTGGCACATCACGCAGACAGTGATGAAGCTGATGGCGCCGATTGCATCCTTCACTGCCGAAGAGATGTGGGCCTTCGCGGGTGACAAGAAACTTGAAAGCGTAATGCTCAGCACATGGCACCAACTGCCGGCGCAAGCCGACGAGGCTGCACTCTGCGACAAGTGGCAACAGATTCGTGAAGTGCGTGCGGAAGTGTCCAAGGTGCTGGAAGCCTTGCGTACCGAAGGCAAGATCGGCGCATCGCTTCAGGCCGAAGTCGAAATTCGTGCCAGCGGCGCCAAGTACGATGCGCTGGCGTCGCTTGATGACGATCTGCGTTTTGTCTTGATTTGTTCCAAGACGACCCTGGTCAAAGCCGCAGACGCTGCCGCCGAGGCCGTGATTGCCACGCCGACCACTTATCAGAAGTGCGAACGCTGCTGGCACTTCCGTGCCGACGTTGGGTATGATGCGGAACACCCAACGATTTGTGCGCGTTGCACCAGCAATCTGTATGGTAAGGGTGAGGCCCGCAAACATGCCTAGTAATCAGCCCCCCCTTACCAACCCTTCCCCCGCCAAGGGGGAAGGCCTGCGATCCAGACGCTGGTTGGGATGGCTGGGCTTGGCGCTGATCGTGATCATCCTCGATCAGATCAGCAAAGCTGCCATCACGACCAGCTTCACCTACGGCGAAGGCATTGCGGTCACGCCCTTCTTCAATATCATCCATGTCCTGAATCACGGTGCAGCCTTCAGCTTTCTGGCAGGTGCCGGTGGCTGGCAACGCTGGTTTTTTGTTGCACTGGCATTCGGTATCTCGGCATGGCTGATCGTTATGCTGCGCCAGACGCAAAATGAGCGTTTGCAACCCACGGCGTTCGCGCTGATTCTTGGCGGCGCCTTGGGCAATGTGATTGATCGCATCAGTATCGGTGCCGTGGTCGACTTCCTCGATTTCTATGGCATGGGTTATCACTTCCCGGCTTTCAATCTGGCCGACAGTGCCATTACGCTGGGTGTGATTCTGATGCTCTACCACCAGTTGTTTCTCGGCCGCTTGGACAAGTGACTCAAGCAATGGATGAGGCCGTACATGCAGGCAGTCTGGTGACATTGCGTTACCGCCTGAACTGCGCTGGCAAAGAGATTGTGAGCACGATGGATGGACACCCATCCACCTTTCAGCTCGGCACTGGCGAATTGGCGCCGCCACTGGAGGAATGCCTGCTCGGCATGATGCCGGGCAGCAAGCAAAGTTTTACGCTTTTGCCGGAGGCTTTTGGCGCGCATAATCAGCAGCTGGTGCGACGGATTCCGCGGCAGGAATTGCCCGCCGATCTTGCGCTGGAAATCGGTTCGCCGCTGTCGGTGCAGGTCAGCCCCGGACAGCAGGCAACAGGCTTGGTGTGTGAACTCAGAGAGGATGCAGTGCTACTCGACTTGAACCATCCCTTCGCTGGCAAGTCAGTTAGTTTTGAGGTTGATGTCATCGGGGTTTTGTAAGCCCGTTTAATGTGCCTGCTGCCGAAATGGCGCGGGACGAAAAGGAAAGAACATGCAACAAATCATTCTCGCTAATCCACGTGGCTTTTGCGCCGGTGTTGAGCGCGCCATCTCCATCGTTGAGCGGGCGTTGGAAAAATTCGGCGCGCCGATTTACGTGCGTCACGAAGTTGTGCATAACCAATACGTCGTCGATGGTCTCAAGGCCAAGGGTGCCATCTTCATTGAAGACCTGGCTGATGTACCCGCCGGTGCGACTCTGATTTTCAGCGCTCACGGTGTGCCCAAGGCAGTACGTGTCGAAGCGGAAGCGCGTGGCCTGAATGTGTTCGATGCCACCTGCCCCCTGGTCACCAAGGTTCACGTTGAAGTCGGCAAGATGCGCGACCAGGGCCGCGAGATTGTCATGATCGGCCACAAGGGTCACCCGGAAGTCGAAGGCACCATGGGGCAGTCTGACGGCGGCATGTATCTGGTAGAGAGCGTTGCCGATGTGGCTACGCTTGAAGTGCGTGACCCGCGACAGCTTGCCTATGTGACGCAGACAACCTTGTCAGTTGATGATGCCGCCAGCATTGTGGGCGCACTCAAGACCAAGTACCCATTCATTGTTGGTCCCAAGAAGGACGATATTTGCTACGCCACGCAAAATCGTCAGGACGCGGTTAAGAATCTGACCAAAGAATGCGATGTCGTGATCGTGGTTGGCTCCAAGAACAGTTCCAACTCCAACCGCCTGGCCGAAGTCGCCAAAAACCTGGGCATCCCGGCCTATCTGATCGATGGCGCTGATCAAATCGACCCAGCCTGGGTCGTCAATAATGTCCGGGTCGGTGTAACGGCAGGTGCTTCCGCCCCCGAAATTCTGGTTGAGGGAGTTTTGGCCCGTCTCAGCGCGCTTGGCGCCAATAATGTGACGCCATTGGCCGGCATCGAGGAAAACGTGGTCTTTCCACTTCCCAAGGACTTGCAGACCTAAACCGGCAGCATCCTACCGTTTGTCTTTGTAACCCCTCCTTTGGTCGGCGTTCGCTAGACCTTGGCGCTGCGTCTGGTTAATTTAAGCTGTGTGGATTGTGAGTTGGTGTCTAATACGGGCGATCCGCCCTTTTAGACCCGAACAGGAAACCCCAGCGCCATGTTGAAATACCAGCAAGCCTTTACTTTGGTTGAAATGGCGATCGTCCTTAGCATTATGACGATTGTGTTGGCTATGGCCGTGCCGGCGGCACAGTCGTATTTCAATTCGTCTCGACTTTCGTCGGCCGGGATGCAATTGCGTAATGATCTGGGTCAAGCCCGCAATGAAGCCATTAAACGAAATTCCAGAGTTTTGATTTGCCCGCGCAATGCCGCTGGCACCGATTGCAGTGCGACTGCAAATTGGCAAGCGGGTTGGGTGATATGTAGCGATTTGGATGCTAACGATGCCTGCGACGCAAGCACTGCGGCCAATCCCAACCCTCTCGTTATTCGTGGCGCTTTATCCACCAGTTTGGCTTTGAGTAATACTTCTGCAGCCAATGCCACTACACCAATCCACTTTAATGCCAATGGCACGCAAGGCACCCTTGGCGGTACCACGGTTCTACTGACATTGAGCGGCATATGGGACAACGCCCCGGCCGCCAAGATTTTTAGTATTGCAAGTACCGGTAGCGTAAGCACTCCATAACATCATGCGAAAAAACCTATACCGAGCATCCCCTCCCGCCCGCTCGATGCGGGGCGTAATGATGGTTGAGGTCATTGTGGCCTTGGTGATTATTGCCATTTCCCTGATGGGCACAGCGGCGCTTCAGCTCACCGCAATGCGTGTCAATAAGGGGGGACAATTACGCAATCAGGCAGTTTTTCTTGCCTCGGATCTGGTTGAACGTATGGAAACCAATACCGCCGTTGCGGTTACCGGCGGATATGTTGTGGCAGCGACGGGTAACCCCCCCGCTCTCTCTAAAGCCTGCGATGACGGTCCTTGCGCCCCAGCAGCCTTGGCTGCTTATGATCTGTCGATCTGGCAAAACAATGTATCCAAAATTCTGCCCTCAAGCACATGGGCGGTCACGCAGACAATAGCTGGCGATCCAAGTACTTACACGATTACGATCAGTTGGAGAGAGCGCCTGAGCAACACAACCCAACAAAATGCGGCAGCTGTTGATGAGCTTTTTACCTATACGGCGACCCGAACGGTAATTGACTGACATGATGAAGCCTACTTTATCCATGAGCAGCTTGCATAAGCCTGCTTCTTCAGCGCGAGGATTCAGTCTGGTCGAGCTGATGGTGGCTTTGGCGATCGGCATGATCATTCTGGCGGCCCTGGCAGGGGCCTTGATTGCCAACTCGCAAAGCATGACCAGTAATGAAAAGACATCCGAGTTGCAAACTAATGGTCGCTATGCGCTCGATCTAATGAAGGACGAGCTGCGTAGCGCAGGTTTTCGCGGCTACACCTGGGCAGACCCCTCCGTCCCCACCACGCCACTTACCAGTCCAAGCGCTCCAGCAGATGAGTGTCTAGAAGGTGGTGTGGCAGCAGGGGGGTTCATTTCTAATTTGCGTCAGCGTGTGTGGGGGGTGAATACCACCAGTGCGGCCTCCAATCCTTTTTCTGCTAATTGCATTACTGCTGCCAACTTCTCAAAAAATGGGGACGTGCTCGTTATTCGAGGCCTTAGCCCCATTCCAGTTGATCCCGCCACCGTGACTCTGAAGTCAGGGCGTTTTTATTTCCGTAGTACTTATGGGGCAGGTGAGGTCTATCGTGGCGGTGCTGTCGGCGTGTGTGGTGCCTTGGTCCCGACCCCCGCGCCGCCATGGGACAAACCGCCTTGTATTCCCGGCACTCGGGGCAAGGATTTGAATGATTTTGAATTGAAAACGGTTGTCTATTACCTCAGCCCTTACACCGTTGCTGGAGAAAATCCACAGGTGCCTGCTCTGTACAGAGTTGTTTTAGGGGGTAATGGAGATATGTCGTCCGAGCTGGTTGTCAGTGGAGTTGAGTACTTTCAAGTTCAGTATGGGCGCACCCTGACTGATTTAACCACGCAGTATTTCAACGCCGATGCAATTAGCGGTAAGTCGGGAGACACAGCCGTGACCGAATGGGATGACGTGAGCTCGGTGAGGCTATGGATTCTGGTTCGGAACAAGACCGCAGAGACTGGCTATACGAATACCAACACTTATAAGATGGGCGACGCAGCAGCGTTCACGCCAAACGACAGCTTTCGTCGCGAGCTGTACACAGCAGTTGTTGATTTGCGAAATTAAGGATGCTGATCGTGATCAGAGCCCGATACTCTCTATACAAGCAACGCGGTGCGACCTTGCTGGTCAGCTTGCTGATGCTTATTTTGATCATGATACTGGGGGTGACTGCCATGAACAGTTCCACCATACAAGCCATGCTTTCCGGAAATTTGCAGTTCGCTGATGTAGCCATGAATCAAAGCGAAGCCGCGCTTAATACCGGCGAAAACTGGCTGCGTAGCGGTACAAATGCACAGAACGGCGGCTTCGCCATCTACAACTCCACGGGCCTGCGCTGGGTCTACCCTGCGCCCGTCAACGATCCTTTGACCATGGTT
>DATJIB010000139.1:0-5389 GCA_035493575.1 Rhodocyclaceae bacterium
ATATCAACTTCAGTGTTGATCAAGGCACACTGACTTTAATCAGCGGTCATTCAGGCGCAGGCAAGTCCACGCTGCTTAAATTGATGTCGGCGATTGAACGTCCTACCGCCGGCGTTGTGCTGGTCAATGGTGAAAACGTCGGCGCCATGAAACGTGCCGCGATTCCATGGCTGCGCCGCAACATCGGTTTGATCGTGCAAGATCAAAAGCTGCTATTTGATCGCAACGCCTTTGCCAATGTGATGTTGCCACTGGCAATCGCCGGTTTTCCACCCAAGGAGGCCGAACGCCGCGTGCGTGCCGCGCTCGACAAGGTTGGCCTCGGCAATCGTGAAAAGGCCATGCCGATAGCCCTTTCCGGTGGCGAGCAACAACGGCTGGCAATTGCACGTGCAGTGGTGAATCGCCCGAACTTGCTCCTGGCTGATGAACCCACGGCCCACCTGGACCCCGACAATGCACGCGAAGTCGCGGCACTGTTTCATGAGTTCCAGCAGGTTGGCGTCACCGTCATCATCGCCACCCACGACGACACGCTTTACGCTCCCTACAAACCGCATCGCATCACGCTCTCGCACGGCCGTTTGGCGGCAGACATCGTATGAACACCTGGTTGATACAGCAACGCGCCGCCCTGTCACTAGCCTTCAGTCGCCTGACCGGTAGCCCCACCACCACCCTGCTCGCCGCACTGACGATCGGCATCGCCCTGGCCCTACCTGCCGGCGGACAACTTTTGCTCAGTAGTTTGCAGCAGCTTGGCCAAGGCAGCAGCGCCACGCCGCAGCTGTCGGTGTTCATGGCACTGGATACGGATCGCAAAGTCGTTAGCGACGTCGAGAGCCGCCTCAAAGCCAATGCCGCGATTCGAGATGTGCGCAGCATCAGCAAGGAAGAGACCCTGAAGCGACTGCGCGGCTCTGACGGGCTGGCGCAGATCATCGACTCACTGCCGAAAAACCCCTTCCCGGACACCTTCATCATTGCCCCTCGCGACGAGGCCCCGGAAGCGATGGAAGCACTGCGCGATGAACTTAAGAAACTGCCGCGCGTCGAACACGTGCAACTGGATGCGGCATGGGCCAAGCGCCTGTCCGTACTTTTGAAGCTAGCGCGTACCTGCGTATGGTTGCTGGCCGGACTGTTCGGGATTGGCCTGATTGCCCTGATTTTCAACACCATCCGCCTGCAGATTCTGACGCAGCGGGCAGAAATCGAAGTCAGTCGCCTCCTGGGCGCGACCGATGGCTATATCGGCCGGCCGTTTTACTATTTCGGTGCGCTGCAGAGCTTGCTAGGCGGCTTGGTGGCCTGGCTTATCGTTTATGGCGCGACAGCTTTGTTACAAAGTCCGGTGGCTGAGCTGACCAGCTTGTACAGCCTGGACTTTGCCCTGCATCAGTTACGGGCGATTGATACCTTGGCCATGCTGACACTGGCCGCAGCGCTTGGCTGGGCTGGAGCGGCCCTGTCGGTGCGCCGCCACCTGAGGGCTTTTTGAGGCCATCTGCCAGCCCGGATTGTTCAGTTATTGCGAATTGTAAAATCCGTAACAGAGGCTTTATTCGGGAAATAAAGCGGTTCATACTGGTTTCGCTAGTTAAGAAACACTTATAAACCCGGAACTTTTAGTGATTAGCACTCTCTGAATAGGAGTGCTAATATTGCTTCCAAGGAGGCTTTGAATCATGTCCAACGCTCTTGCTTTAACCGGTTTCAATCTACCTGCCGCCAGCGGCAGCATCGATGCCTATATCCAGGCAGCGAATCGCGTGCCTATGCTCAGCGAAGAGACTGAAATTGCTTTGGCACGCCGTTACCGTGACGAAGAGGATCTGGATGCCGCCCGCCAACTGGTGACCTCACATCTGCGTCTGGTCATCTCGATCGCGCGCGGCTACCTTGGTTATGGTTTGCCACACGCCGACCTGATTCAGGAAGGCAATATCGGCTTGATGAAGGCTGTCAAACGTTACGACCCGGAACGCGGTGTGCGTCTGGTCTCGTTTGCCATGCACTGGATCAAGGCCGAGATGCATGAATACATTCTGAAGAACTGGCGCCTGGTCAAGGTCGCCACGACCAAGGCTCAGCGCAAGCTGTTCTTCAACCTGCGCAGCATGAAGCAAAGCTTCAGCACGCTCGGTCCGGAAGAAGTGCAACACATCGCCAAGACCCTCGGTGTCAAACCCGAAGAGGTCATGGAGATGGAAACCCGCATGACCGGGCAGGACATCGCGCTGGAACCTAACGTCGATGACGAAGAAGACAGCTACGCGCCTATCGCCTATCTGGCTGCCGACAGCAGTATTGAGCCATCGGTCATGCTGGAACGCCAGCAGCATGATCATCTGCAAAGCAATGGTCTGCAAACTGCGTTGAGCGGTCTGGATGAGCGTAGCCGCGATATCGTCCAGCGTCGCTGGTTGGTGGAAGACGGTGAAGAAGCGCCAACGCTGCACGAGCTTGCAGATGAGTATGGTGTTTCGGCTGAACGTATCCGTCAGATTGAAGCCAAGGCGCTGCAGAAGATGAAGGCGTTCTTGAGCTAAACACTCATCGCTGCATTAAACAAAAAAGCCAGGACATTGTCCTGGCTTTTTTCTTGCCCTTAAATCTTACTTGCCTTGTATCAGCAGCTTGAGATCTGCTGCCAGTTGCTCAGGCGTCACGCCATGCTTGATATACAAGCGCAGTCGCCCTTGCGGATCGAAGGCATAGCTGGCGGCAGTGTGATCGATGGTGTAAGTCTGTGGCGTAGAGCCCGGCTGCTTCTGATAGAAGACTTTGAACTCCTTGGCCGCCGCTGCGGTTTCCGCTTCATTGCCATACAGACCGATAAAGCTCGGATCAAAAGCGGGTGCGTATTTGGACAGCACTTCTTGAGTATCCCGCGCTGGGTCAAGCGTAGCGAACAAGACCTGCACTTTGCTCGCATCCGGCCCCAGCAATTTCAAAGCCGCCGCTGAAACTGTCAGGGTGGTTGGGCAGACATCGGGGCATTGCGTGTAGCCGAAGAACAGCACCACCACTTTGCCCTTGAAATCAGCCAAGGTGCGCTGCTTGCCAGTGTGGTCAGTGAGGTGAAAGTCTTTACCCCAGTCACCGCCGCTCACATCAGTTGAGGTGAATTTGGCAGCAGGCTCGCTACATGCCGTGAGCAAACACGCCATCGCAGCGCATACAACAAGCAGCAGGCGACGCATGTTCTTAGCCGTAGAGTGGTTGCAGGTAGTGATCTACGAGCAATGCTGCAAACAGGAAAGACAGATAAGCAATCGACCAGCGGAAGGATGCCTGCGCTATTTGGTCTGTGTAACGGCGCCACACCAGCCATGCATGCTTGAGGAAGATGGCATTGAGAATCACTGCCGAGGCCAGATAGAACCAGCCCATCATGCCGATGAAGAAAGGCACGAGGGTCACGATGGTCAGGCCAATCGTGTAGAGAAACACATGGCGACGCGTGTATTCAGCGCCGTGGGTCACCGGCAGCATAGGCAGCCCGGCAGCAGCGTATTCCTTGGCACGGTACAAAGCCAGCGACCAGAAATGCGGTGGGGTCCACACGAAAATAATCAGGAACAACATCCAGGCTTCGCCCGGCATGGTGTTGGTCACAGCGGCCCAACCCAGCACTGGCGGCATGGCACCAGAAGCGCCACCGATAACAATATTCTGCGAAGTATTCGGTTTGAGAAAGACAGTATAGATCACGGCATAACCAACGAAGGTCGCCAAGGTCAGCCACATGGTCAGCGCATTGATTTGGTAGAGCATGAATAAACCAATGCCGCCAAGCAGGCCCGAGAACAGCAGCGTTTCCGTCGAGTTCACTTCGCCCTGCGGGAGCGGACGGCCGCGCGTACGTGCCATCAGCGCATCAACTTTTTGTTCGATCAGGCAGTTGATCGCTGCGGCTGCGCCAGCCACCAGACCGATACCTATCGTGCCGCCAATCAGCACGTTCAGCGGCACCATGCCCGGCGTTGCCAGGAACATGCCTATAACCGCGCAGAACACGATCAGCGATACAACGCGCGGCTTAGTCAGTTGCAAATACTGACTAAGGCGATTGGAAACAGTCTGGGTAGCAATCAAGGCGTTCTCTCTTGCGTTTGCCGATGGCTCACTCGTAATGACGAGTTGTGCTTTTATATCGACAATCTTTGATTTGAATCAAAATATTTTAACATGGGACGCTCCGCATATACTTCGCCCTCTGACATAAAACACCCTTAACTGCCTGACCGCCCACCATGTCCTCAGACCGCTTTTCACTTGCCATAGCCGCCGACCCAGAAACTGATTTAAGTGCACGCCTGGCGCGTGGCTGGCTGCTTTTAGGGATTGCCGCGCTAATTGGCGCCGGCCTATTAGCAATCCTGCTGGTAGTGGCACGCACGCCCGGGGTTCACGACCTGATCCCGATCAAGGACTTTTTCCGGGCCGCTTTGATCGTGCATGTAGACCTCTCGGTATTGATATGGTTTATGGCCTTCGGGGGTGTGCTGTGGAGCTTGGCGGGGAATAATCGCTTTGCCGGGCTGGGCTGGTCCGGGCTGGCCCTCGCCGTTGTCGGCACAGCCTTGATGGTGATCTCGCCATTTAGCGGCGACCCACAACCCTTGCTCAACAACTACATCCCGATTCTGCAGCAACCGGTTTTCTTTGCTGGCCTGATCATCGCCGGAATCGGCTTTATGCTGACCTTGCTGCGTGCCTTGATGACCGCTGCACCGACTTCATTCGGCACCGATCGCAATAGCGTCATCCGCCTGGGTATCTATCTCGGGGCCATCGCCGGCAGCCTGGCTTTCACCGGCTTTGTCTTGTCATGGCTCACACGTCCGGCCTACGAAGGACAGGCATTGTATGAAGCCGTATTCTGGGGCGGCGGCCATACCCTGCAATTCCAGCACGCGATCCTGATGGGGGTGTCCTGGGTGCTCCTATTGGACCATCTCGGTCACAGCCTCAATACTAAACCGCGCATGCTCAGTTACGTATTCCTGCTGGCGGGGCTTCCTGTTTTGGCCATGCCGGTGCTATATGGAATGACCACGGTCGGCACGGCGCAACACGTCTCCGCTTTTGCGCGGCTCATGGAAGGCGGCCATCAATTGATGTTGCCGCTGATTATTCTCGTACTGCTCGCATTACCCAAAGTCTGGCGCATCAGCTCGCCAGTCAAATCAGCCTTGCTGAGTTCGATGGCGCTGTTCCTGAGCGGCGGCATACTGGCTTTCATGATTCGCGGTGTGAACGTCGTGATCCCGGCGCACTATCACGGCTCCATCGTTGGCGTAACGCTGGCCTTCATGGGCTTGGCGTACGTGCTGCCGCCACGCCTCGGTTATGGCGAAGTCACCGGCAAGATGGCGCGCTG
>DATJIB010000140.1:0-3482 GCA_035493575.1 Rhodocyclaceae bacterium
GCACTACAGTTAAAGTAATTTCTACCTTGATGGGCTTGGCCCTGTGCTCATTTGGTGCCAGCACTCATGCCGCCCCACGTCCTGCGCAAGCTTGGGCTCTAATTGCCACCAATCAGGGCGAGAAGGTCGAGCTCGACAAAGCCCGCATTGGCCGCATGCCGAACGGCCAAACGGCCGCCTGGAGCCGCTTAACCCTGGGTTTTGACCTGCCGGATGCGGATACCGGCATCCGATACACGGCTATTGAGGCCCTGAATAGCTACGACTGCGTCAAAAAGGAGTTTTCCACCCTCAAGCGCGTCTATTTGAGCGACGGCAAGGCAGTTCGCGAAGAGAAAATCGCCAGCCCGCGCAGCATGGAAATCAGTGCCGGCAGCTTCGAAGACAAACTGCTCGGTCAAGTCTGCAAACCGCGCTCCGTCGGTGAAATGCAAGGCGTAGCCGAGTTGGCTGCGCAATTGATGGCGCCAGCTGCGCCTGCCGAAAGCAAGCCTAGCGTCATGTCGGCAGATATGCGCACGCTGAAGGAAACCAAAAAGGCGGATGTCGTCGCGGTCGCAGACAAGCCCGCCCAGCTTGCGCCAACACCCGTGCCTGACGTGCCGTCCAAGCCGCGCATGATCGATCTGCCCAAGATCGATAAGTCCCAGGTCGAAGACCCGTATAAAACCGACAAGCCCGAAGCTGCAGCAAAGAGTCCTGCCAAATCGGCTGAAGCAAAGAAACCGGCCACCGCTCCTGCTGCCGATCCAGCCATGTCGACCGGCGCCTTGAGCCGAGCCGAGATTGAGCGCCAGCTCGCTACTTTTGGTCCACGCAAGGCCAAGCCCAAGAAAAAGATGGTGACGCCTGCTGCGGCCCCTCAGGAAATACATCTGGCGCACGGCCACTGGTCTTATGAAGGCGACGGCGGCCCAGCCAATTGGGCCAAGCTGGAAGACAACTTCAATACCTGCAGCAGTGGCAAACGCCAATCGCCTATCGATATTCGCGACGGCATCAAGGTTGATCTGGAGCCGATCAAGTTCAACTACGGCACGGCTCAGTTTTCTGTAATCGATAACGGTCACACCGTGCAGGTGAATATTGCCGAGGGCAATACCATCCGCATCATGGAGCGCACTTACCAGTTGCTGCAATTCCACTTCCACAAGCCATCTGAAGAGCGCGTCAACGGGCGCACCTACGATATGGTCGCGCACCTGGTGCACAAGGACGATGATGGCCGTCTTGCGGTGGTCGCGGTGCTGATTGAAAAGGGTTCCGAGAATCCGGTGATTCAGACTATCTGGAACAACCTGCCGCTGGAACAAGGCATGCTGGTGTCGCCATCAGTCACGATCGACCTGGCCAGACTGTTGCCGGAAAATCGCAGCTACTGGACCTATATGGGTTCGCTGACCACCCCGCCTTGCACTGAGGGTGTGCTGTGGATGGTTATGAAGCAACCTGTACAGCTTTCGCCGGAGCAGGTAAGTATCTTTGGGCGTCTCTATCGCAACAATGCGCGCCCGATTCAACCTAGCAACGACCGCTTGATCAAAGAGTCACGCTAGGTTGCAGTAACTCAATGAAAAACGCCGGCATTGCCGGCGTTTTTCATTTCTGCAAGCACAGCAATTTAATCGCCAGAGTCGTTATCCAGCGCGTCCTGTTGTCTGTCAATAAACTCCTGCATGCTGTCGATACCGCGCAGCATCAGAATGGTCGAGCGCACCGCGCCTTCGATCAGCACGGCCAAGTTGCGGCCTGCGGCCACGGGCAAGACCACGCGGCGAACATCCACACCCAGGACAGGTACGGTCAGCTCACTGGTCGGCAAACGCTCGCTGGCTGTCATCTCGCCCATCTGCATTTTCTGTAGATGCACGATCAGCTTCAAACGCATTTTGCGACGGCTGGCGGTCTCACCAAAGATAGTGCGGATATTCAGAAGACCCAAACCGCGCACCTCAAGGAAGTCGCGCAATAGCTCCGGACAACGGCCCTCCAGAGTACCGGGCGCAACCCGCGAAATTTCAACCACGTCATCCGCAACCAAGCCATGGCCACGTGAAATCAGTTCCAAACCCAATTCGCTTTTGCCCACACCCGAATCACCGGTGACCAGCACGCCAATACCGAACACATCCATGAACACACCGTGCATGGAAACGGTTTCCGCGAGTTCGCGCGACACATAGGAGCGCAGCGTATCGATGATCTGGGCCGTACTTTGTGGCGTAGTGAATAAAGGCGTATCACTTTTCTGGCAGGCTTCGCTGATCGCCAGCGGCACTTCACAGCCATCTGCCACGATGATGGCCGGTGGATGCGCCGCCATGATGTCGCGCATATGCTGCGCAGCCTTGGCCAGCGGCAAACGCTGCGCCCATACTAATTCGGGGGTGCCGACCACTTGAATGCGGTCGGGGTGGATCAGGTTGAGGTGACCAACCAGATCGGAAGGAGATACGTCTTCTTGGGTGACCGAGATGGCCCGCTCCAGCGAGCCACAGATACAGGCGAGCTGCAGGCGCCCGCGATTATGTTCAAACAGCTGCGCTACGCGGAGTTGGCGCATCGGCCTGCCAGTCATTGAAGAGTTGATGCACGACAGCGCATTCTGGCGCTGCTGCGATGAGTTCGCGGAAACCGCGATCAGAGAACATTTGGGCCAGTTCCGAAAGTAGCTGCAGATGGCGCTCAGTAGCTGCCTCTGGCACTAACAGGACAAAGGCCAGATTGACCGGTTTGCCGTCAGGCGAATCGAATTGGACCGGGGTACTGAGGCGCACACAAGCGCCAACCGCATCCTTCAAACCCTTGATGCGGCCATGCGGAATGGCGATCCCTTGACCGAGGCCGGTGGAACCTAGCTTCTCACGCGCAAACAATGCGTCATACACAACGTTGCGGGCAAGGCCGTGGTTGTTTTCGAATAGCAGGCCGACCTGTTCAAACAGCCGTTTCTTGCTACTGGCTTCGAGGTCTACCACCACATTGGAGAGTGGCAGGAGCTTGGCGATCTGGTTCATGCGCGAGGCGAAATTACCGCAGGGGAATCTCAATAATAATGAAGCTGAGCCGATCAATATGTCGGCGGCGGGGCGAAGTATACCCTTAATGGCGCCGCCGGCAAATTGGTCAATTATTCAATCGGATGCCGCTTGTTATCGTGGCTGTGTTCGGTGATTTTTTCCTTGTGCTTGACCACCTGCCGGTCAAGCTTGTCGGTGACGAGATCAATAGCTGCGTAAAGGTCGCCATCGGTGCAGTCAGCATGGATGTCCTTGCCTTTGACGTGCATGGTCACTTCGGCCTTCTGCATTGCCTTTTCGACCGTCAGAATGACGTGCACGCTGGTGACATGGTCGAAGTGGCGTATGACTCGGTCCAGCTTTTGCTGGGCGTAGTCGCGGATAGCGGGGGTGACGTCAACGTGATGACCGGTGATATTCAGGTTCATGTTGCCTCCTGGAGTTACAGGGTTTTACGCAGGT
>DATJIB010000141.1:0-8965 GCA_035493575.1 Rhodocyclaceae bacterium
TGCTGTGGCAACCGAATGGAGATACACAGCGCTACGTCATTCGTGTCGGCAACAAGGATTCGGTGTTCGCTTACCGCGCCGCCACCGCCATGTTGGCGGATGTGCCCAGCATCAAGATCACGCCGATGGGCGCCACTATCGCGATCACCGGTTCGGCCAGTCCGAGCCAGATCATTCGCATCAACGCCTTGGCTGGCCGCTATCCGCAGCTGATGTCGCTGGTCAAAGAGCTGGACGTTGAGATGAAGAAGATGATCTACATGAAAGTGCAGATCCTCGAGGTCAAGAAGAATATGTCGGAAGCTCTGGGTGTCACTTGGCCAGGCGCCATGGCCGGCCCACAGGCTGGCTTTGCCGGTAACTTTGGCTCCACCAACTCTCAAGGAGCAGCCGCAGCGGGTCTGAATATTCCTCTCGCCGCAGGTGGTCTACGTACCTACCTCGGTATTGCTTCCAGCATTCAGAGCACCATCAATCTGGCCAAGAGTAATGGCGACCTGTCCATTCTGGCCGAACCTGAGCTGTCAGCACGTAGCGGCGGCACCGCCTCCTTCCTCGCCGGAGGTCAGATTCCACTCCAGACTGCAGGCGCGTTGGGCACGACCAATATCACTTACAAGGATTACGGTATCAAGCTCATCATCAAACCAGCCGCTGATGAGAATGGCAACGTGATCGCTGCGATCAAGACCGAAATGAGCCAGCTTGATCAATCCACCGCCATCGGTGGCGTACCTGGCTTCCTGACCCGTACCGCAGAGACTGAAATCAATGTGAAGTCTGGTCAGACCATGATCATCTCAGGCATCATCAATCGCGATATGCAGAATGACATCACGCGCATTCCGGGTCTGGGCGACCTGCCTATCATTGGCCGCCTGTTCCGCTCCGATGCCTTCCGGAGTGGCCGTACCGACATGATGATTGCCGTAACGCCGGTGATCGTTGATGCCACTTCGACCATGAACCAGGAAAAGATCGAAAAGAGTCTGGACATGAAGGAGCGCTTTGAGCGCAACCTGAGTAAAAAAGACATCATCGATTAAGGCGGACACGAGACTCTCATGCTGAAAATTGCCGTTACCACACCGAAGGGTCAGACCTCGGAAATCGAATGCACCATCGACAGTTGCTCCATCGGTAAAAGCGATGAAAACCTGATCGTCTTGCAGGGTTGGACTGTTGCCAAGAAGCATGCGCAAATCCAGCGCAAGCCAGAAGGCGTGTATATCGAAGACCTGGGTTCTTCCTCCGGCACTGAGGTCAATGGCCAGAAGGTGACGCGGCATGGCCCGCTCAAACCGGGCGAAAAAATTGCAATTGCTGGTTACACGCTGGAAGTGCTTGAGCTGGACGATGCAGCCACGGAAGAACCAGCGGCCAGCGCTCCAGCAGCGGCACCTGCACCAAAGCCTGTCTCCGTAGCAGCCGCGGTCAGCGCGCCAGTTGCGGCAGCGCCCGCGCCAGCCCCGCAAGCGCCACCTCCTCCACCATCACTTGATGCCCAGGCACGTGATGAAATGAACAAGCACCTCAAGCGCGTGCATCTGCAACTCATCAAGCAGATGGATTTGCGCCGCATGGATGTCAGCCGTCAGAGTGAAGACGAGTTGCGCCTCAACACCAAGGCCCTGCTCGAAGAGATCGTCCGTGGCGACAAGGAACTGCCACCCGACATCGACCGCAATCGCATCGTCAAGCAAGTGCTGGATGAAGTGGTCGGCCTCGGGCCACTTGAAGACTTGCTCGCTGATGAGCTGGTCACTGAAATCATGGTCAATCGCTTCGATGAGATCTTTATCGAACGCGCTGGCCGCCTGACTAAATCCGAAATCACCTTTACCAGCGATCAGGCAGTGGTCGGCGCCATCGAACGTATCGTTGCCCCACTCGGTCGGCGTATCGACGAATCATCACCGATGGTTGATGCGCGCCTGAAAGACGGCTCGCGCGTCAATGCCATGATTCCACCGCTGGCGCTCAAGGGCGCCAATATCACCATCCGTAAGTTTTCCAAGAAGAAACTGCAAGGCTCGGACATGATCCGTTTCGGCTCCATGACCCAGGCCATGCTGGACTTTCTTGAGACCGTGGTGCGCGAGAAATCCAACATGATTATCTCGGGTGGTACCGGCTCCGGTAAAACCACACTGCTGAATCTGATGTCCAGTTTCATTCCTGACGACGAGCGCATCATCACCGTTGAAGACGCGGCCGAACTGCAATTGTCGCAGCCGAATCTGATCGGCCTTGAATCACGCCCACCCAATGCCGAAGGCAAGGGCCAGGTGCTGATTCGCGACTTGGTTAAAAATACTTTGCGTATGCGTCCTGACCGTATCGTCGTTGGCGAATGTCGCGGCGGCGAAGCGCTGGATATGCTGACCGCCATGAACACCGGTCACGATGGCTCACTGACCACAGCTCACGCCAATACGCCGCGTGACTGTCTGGCGCGGATTGAAGTTATGGTGATGATGGCAGGTCTGGATCTGCCGATCCGCGCCATTCGCGAACAGATTGCCTCAGCGATTCGTTTTGTCGTGCAACAGAATCGTTTCTCCTGCGGTAGTCGCAAGGTCACGCACATTACCGAAATCACCGGTATGGAAGGCGACATCATCCAGATGCAGGATATCTTCCTGTTCAAGCAGGAAGGCTTCGGCGCTGACGGCAAGGTCAAGGGCAAGCACGTTGCCACCGGCGCCATCCCTGACTTCTATCAGGACCTGAAAGCGCGCGGTATGGATGTGGACTTGTCCGTGTTCCAGGCTGGTCGGGTTTTATAAGGCATTAGCGATATGAACGGCGATCTGATTCTTATCATTTCCGTTGTCACCCTGATGGTCGGGGTGGTGGTGTGGCTGTTTCTGCAATGGGTGGATAAGCGCCTCGACAAGCAGAAGCAGACCTTGGCTACGCAAGCCTCGACGACCCTGGCCGACATGTTCATCTTCCTCGATCCGCAGAAGATGTTCCGTTACAACGTCACCGCCATGATCGTGGTGCCGGCAGTGACTTTCTTTCTGACTGGCAATCCCGTCTTCACCGTGATTGCCCTGGTTGCGACTTTTGGCCTGCCTAAGTGGTATATGAGCCGCATGCGCACCCAGCGCCTCAAGTTGCTTGAGAAACAACTGCCTGATGCGCTGCTCATGGTGACCGGCGCCATGTCCGCCGGCGCCAGCTTGAATGTGGCGATCGAGTCCATGATTAAGGAGCAACGCCCACCTATCGCGCAGGAATTCGAACTCATGGTGCGCGAGCAACGCATCGGTGTCGACTTCGACACTGCCTTGCGCAATATGGAAAAGCGCAACCCGGTTGCTGACTTTGCCTTGGTGATTGCGGCGCTGCGTATCTCGCGCGAGGTTGGCGGCAATCTGGCGGAGATTCTGAACTCGCTTGCGAGCACATTGCGCGAGAAGCAAACCATGGAAGGCAAGATCGCCAGCTTAACCGCGCAAGGCAAGATTCAGGGCATCGTCATGACGGCGCTGCCGCTCTTGGTAATGTTCGGCCTGACGCAGATTGAGCCAGTCGCCATGGCGCCATTGTTCAGCACCTGGCCAGGTTACATCACGCTGGCCGTGATCATGACCATGGAAGTGCTGGGCTACTTCTTCATCCAAAAAATCACTCGCATCGACGTCTGACATCATGAATCTCGTCATCGCCATCATCATCGGTCTCATGGTTGGCACCAGCGCAGCGTTGGCGCTGCTCAGTATCTCTTCGCTTAAAGGTGAGGTGCCAAACGAAGACCGCGAGTACATGGACCCGCTGCCGCCCATGCTCAAGTTTGTGTGGCCACTGATTACCTTTATCGAATATCACCTCACCGCCCGCTTCCCGCCCGACAAGCTGGAAGCCATGCACAAGCGCTTGCAGCAAACCGGCGTCGGCTATCTGATGTCGGCTGAGCAGTTCTATGCGGTGCGTGTTTTCGCTGCCATCGTGACGCCCCTGATCGGCTGGGTATTGCTGTCCGCGATTGAGAGCGATGGTTTTATCGCGCTGGCCTTGCTGGCCTTGTTTGGTTATTTCTTTCCCCTGATCTGGCTGGGTGATATGCGCACCCAGCGCCGCAAGGCTGTGCTGCGTTCGCTGCCGGTTTATCTCGACTTCATCACCATGGCTGTCGAAGCGGGTTTGAATCTGAACGGCGCACTCAATCAAGCCATGGATAAAGGCCCGATAGGCCCGCTGCGCAATGAGCTTTATATGGTGGTGCGGGATCTGCGTGCCGGCGTGCCGCGTGCCGATGCACTACGCCGTATGGAAAAGCGTCTCGACATGGAAGAAATCACCAGTTTTGTCGGCACCGTGATTCAAGCCGAAAAGATGGGCGCACGTCTGGGTACTGCCTTGCGCGTGCAAGCGCTGCAACGCCGTACCGAACGTTTTCAGCGCGCTGAAAAACTGGCCATGGAAGCCCCGGTCAAACTGATCCTGCCACTGATCGTATTCATCTTTCCCGTGACCTTTATTGTGCTGGCTTTCCCTATCGTCATGAAGTTCATGATGGAAGGCATGCTGTGAAAGCAGGGGCGGTCTATCGCGCCGGAAGCTGTTTGTTGCCGCAAGTGAATCGCACCACGAACGCTTGGGACCGCCTGCGCGGCCTGCTCGGACGCCCGCCATTGCAAATTGGCGCGGGGCTGCTGATTGATCCCTGCCCCTCGGTCCATACCTTCTGGATGAGCTATCCGCTTGATCTGATTTTTCTGGATGCCGAGTTTCGTTTGCTCAAGCAAGTCAGCGCCCTCAAGCCCTGGCGCTGGGCCAATTGCAATGGCGCCCGCGCCACGCTGGAGTTGGCGCCCGGCAGCCTTGCTCAGCTCGCCCTGGCACCTGGAGATAAGCTCGAATGGCGCCCCGTCTAAAACTCGCACTCTGGCTCAGCGCTCTGCTGCTGAGTGGCTGTGCCGAAATCTCACAACTCGGCCAGGGCGATGTGTTCCAAATGCATCGCACGGCTGTACTTGCTTACGAGTCTGGCGAGGACGCACGTGCCGAAGCCTTGTATCAAGGCCTGGCGCGCGTTGCGCCGAATGATCCAGAAACCTGGCTACGCCTTGGCAATTTGTATGCGCGCTCGAATCGCCCTGACGATGCCGCTGAGGCGTATCAGCGCTCCCTGATGCTGAACCCGAATGACTCGCGGCTTTGGTACAACCTCGGCATCATTCGCCAGCGTCAGGCCCATGCTGCGTTTATTCAGACCCAACAACTGACGCCAGATGATGACCCGCTGCATATCAAGAGCGCCACACTGATCAAACAAGTTGCCCCGCTCAATGTCGCGCCCGCAGCAAACAAAGACGAAAACAATGCTGGCAAATAGGCATTGGCGATTCCATCAGCGCGGCCAAGCCACGGTTGAGTGGCTGTATGTCGTTCCGATTCTGCTGATCCTGTTACTCGGCTGTATGCAGTTCACCTTTATCTACGAAGCCAAGCAAACGCTCAACTACGCCACCTTCGTCGGCACTCGCGCCGGCGCCTTGAATAGTGGCGCGATGGCAGCAATCCAGGACGGTCTGACCAGTGGTCTGGCACCGCTGTTTTCCCACGGTGAAGACCAGCAAGCGCTCAAGGATGCGCGCCTCACGGCCAAGACCGAACTCGCCGACGCCAAGTTGGCTGCGATTGCCATCATCAATCCAACCAGCAGCGCACTCAGCGGCTTTCAGAATTCGGATGGAGCGATTCCCAACGACAATCTGATGTACCGAGATCCGACCGACGTTCAGGACAGCATGAACGTACAGGATGCCAACCTGCTCAAGGTACGCGTCACCTATTGCGTGCGCTTGATTGTGCCTATCGTCAATCGCATGATTTACGCCTTCACCGTGGCTCCGCCAACGACGCCGGAGAAAATAGACTCCACCTACGGCGGCGAGAAAATTGCGGCGACAGACATACTCAAGGTCAGTAAACCCGGCACCGCAACAGGCTTGTGTGTGGCAGCGTCGAATGACCCCTATCCCTATCGAATGCCGATCACTTCTGAAGCCGTGGTGCGGATGCAAACGCCATTCAAGAACCCGGGCAAATGGGTAGGCCCCTGATGAGCGACGAAACTTTTGTAGATCACGTGCATGTCGCACCCATTATTCACACGAGTGAATCGGAACAGCCGCGCTATTTTTCCTTGTCACAGCGGCTGGGACGCATGCGCTACTTCGTCTACTCGCTGAGCGGCATTGTGTGCTGCTCGGTAGTGCTGGTCTTCATTTATTTATTCTGTCTGGCCATGTCGCCAGCAGTGGGTAAATTGATCTGGGAAGTCAGCCTGACGCTGATCAAGAACGTACTGATGCCCATGATCGTCTTCGTCATGACCATACGCCGCCTGCACGACATCAATGCCGCCGGTTGGTGGTCACTATTCATCATCATCCCGTTCGCGACCTGCGTGTTGTTGCTGATACCCGGCAGCCCGACCGACAATCGCTTCGGCCCGCCGCCGCGTGAGAACACCTCACTGATCAAGATCACAACCTTTGCCTTGCCGGCGCTGCTGGTCTTCATGTTCCTGCTACTACGCAATTCGCCGCCGCATACTTTCAAACAGACTCCCGCGGCGCCAGGACTCAAGACCTATCCGCAGTAATCAGCTCCACTGCGGCCCCAGGCTGCGGCACATATTGAAATCAAAATCATGCTCGGTGCCATCACTCAAGGTCACCGTGACGCCAACACTATCCAGACAACCCCAGCCGTTATAACGGGCTGCAAACTTGTCGTTGCGATCGGTGGAGCGATAATCCTTCTGGCGAAACGTGTCGTGTTCAAAATGGTAGCGCACGTCGCGAATCGCAGTCAGTGTCGCGGCCGGTGAATTCACATACACGCTGAAACTGTAGATCGGTTTGCCATCTGCCGTTTTCTGGCCGCTCGCCTGCGCCGTTGCCTTGATCTCGTAGACCTTGTCGTCGGGTGTGACACGCACCGCATACAGCTTCTCGGTATTGTTCTTGAGCGTTTGATATTGCTGCTGCAACTCGGCCACACGCTGCTTCTGCGCGGCCTCTTCCTCAGCCAACTGTTCCAGCTCAGCCCGCTTCTTGTTGATTTCCTCTTCCAGAGGGCGCAAACGCGTGGCGCTGTAATAGACACTGCCGAGCAGAAACACGATGCCGGTCAGAACCAGATAGAGGGATGTGCGTGAGTGCCGGGTCAGCTGACCTAGTGCTGCCTCAAACGATAAATCGTCATCAGGCTTTTCCGTACTCATTTGGAAATCCTTTTGATGAGATCCTCGATCAGCGTAAAGGCGCGATTGAAAAACCAGCTGATGCGGGCTGATGAAGCCGCCACCAGGCCCGAACTACCAAACACAGCCACCAGCACTTCGGTGTTGGCATTCTTGGTAGTGGCGATAAGGAAGGCCGCGTAAATCAGCAGCAGAAAGGACACTGCTGTCAGCGCCAGATAGACGTAGCGCTCAATCATGAACATGCGCAGCAATCGGTCGAGCGCATTCAAAGCCGTTTCCACTAACTCCTTGCTTTCCATGCATGGCCTCACTTTCGTGGTGATAAACAGTTTCGCACGAAAGGATAAACCGATATTCATGTAAAAGTAAGTATCATTTTGAATACTGATAGGCACCAAAGAAAACGGGGTAGCCGCAGCTACCCCGTTCCAGAACTCATCAGCCCGTGAGACTTACTTGCGGCCCCCGCCTCCACTCACAGCCTGGCTTTGCTTGCTGCAATCGCTGTCGAGATTGACCCCGCCATTACGCACTTCAACCAAAGGCTTGCTTGCCAATGCGCCGGCCTGTTCAGGCAACTCATTCTGGCGTTGACCACCTTGCTGCTGGCCTAAACACATACGGTCCTGCACGCTGGCGCTGCTGCTACTGCCGCTACCACCGCCGGAAGATCCACCCTCGCTGGCACCGCCGCGGGTACCGCCAGCATCGCTCTTGTCACCCTTGCCACCCTTACCGCTATCTCCGTCATTGCCGGAGTCACCGCCGCTTTTGCCGCTACCCTTGCCCTTACCGGAGGAGGCACTGTCATCGCCATCCGTGCCGCCGCTGCCGGTCCTCTTGCCCGAACCCGCGCCACTGCCATCACCCTCATCTCCGGAACCGCTACCACCCTTGCCGCTGCCGCCAGTATTGCCGTCGCTGCCATCGCCGCCACCGCCACTGGACTTACCGCTACCACCAGAGGTATTGCCATCGGAATCAGCCGCGCCGCCGTTCGAGCCATCGTTCTTGGAGCCGCCACCTGAGCTGTCGCTACCATCGCCCTTGCTCTTGCCGCTGCCACTCGAATCCGAACCGCTGCCCGAATTACCGGAGCCATCACCATTGCCTGAGTCACCGGTACCACTATTGCCGCTGCCCTTGCCACTGCCGCTGTTGCCATCGGAATCACTGCCACTACCCGAACCATCGCCCTTGGAGCTCGAACCCGAGCCGTCACCACCATCGCCCTTGCCCTTACCGCTGCCACTCGAATCCGAACCGCTGCCCGAATTACCGGAGCCATCACCATTGCCCGAGTCACCGGCACCACTATTGCCGCTGCCATTACCCTTGCCACTGCCACTGTTGCCGTCGGAATCACCGCCACTGCCCGAGCCATCACCCTTGGAGCCGGAACCCGAGCCATCACTGCCATCGCCACTACCCTTGCCGCTGCCGCCTGAGCCGTTGCCTGAGTTACCCGAACCATTGCCGGAATTGCCAGAGCCGTCACCGCTACCCGAGTCGCCGGTGCCGCTATTACCGTTGCCGCTGCCATTGTTCCCGGAACCGTCGCCGCCGCTGTTGTTGCCATTACCACTGCCGCTATTGCCGGAACTCATGCCGTCATTGCTGTCGTTGCCATTACCGCTGTTGTTGCCACTGTTGCCGTTATTGCCCGAGTTACTGTTGTTATTGCCGCTATCGTCACCATTAGACGAGTTGCTGTTACCCGAGCTGGAGTTGCTCGAG
>DATJIB010000142.1:0-4999 GCA_035493575.1 Rhodocyclaceae bacterium
ATGTATAGCGCCAAACAAGGCGGCAAAAACCGCTATGCCTATGCGCAGCCAGGTACCCCCAGCAGCGAGCCGCAAGTGTAACAATTCGTTTTTGGAGTACACCTTAGCCAAGCTTGGGCGTTAAATGCTCATCACTAAAAGGAGGAGCCCATAATGGAAAACAACACTGGTACACCTGCCAAATTACACCCTGCGCTCTGGGTTGCTGCCATCGCCGTCACTGCATTCAGCGTTGTCGGTATTGGTGCCGTCACTGGCCTGCTGCCTATGGGCGGCAACAAAACCACTGAACCGGTGCACGCAGAGGCCCCGCCTCCAGCCCCCGTTGCTGCCCCCGCGCCCGTAGCCACACCAACACCACCTACGCCTGTCGTCACTGCCCCGGTTGAAAAGCCAGTAATTAAGGCCACCAACACGGCTCCACGTCAGACGACAACGCACTACTCAAGCAAGCCACGTCGTATTGATGACGACAATGATGTCTATCGCTCCAACTCAGTTTCTTACCCACCGCCCCCACCGGCTCCGGTCGCCACTTGCCGCAATTGCGGCATTGTTGAATCGGTGAATGCAGTCAAGGAAAAGGGTGAAGGGACAGGCTTGGGCGCCGTTGCTGGCGGTGTGGTTGGCGGTGTTCTCGGCAATCAAGTTGGTAAAGGTGGTGGCCGCGATATCGCCCGCATTGTCGGTATTGCCGGTGGCGCATTTGCTGGCCATGAAATCGAAAAGTCCGAACGCAGCCATACGACTTACAACGTGACCGTGCGCCTGGATGACGGCTCGACCCGCACCTTCCGTCAGGAGTCGCAACCCGCCTGGCAAGCCGGTGATCGCGTCCGCGTTGAAGACGGCACCATCATTCCACGCTGATTCAGCTTGCTCCAAAACAAAACGGCCACCTTACGAGGTGGCCGTTTTTATTTCAACGCAGCGCTAATCAAAAACCCTGCAAACGCTCCAGCACGCGCTCGCGGCCCAGCACTTCCAGTACTTGATCAATTGATGGCGATTGCGGCTGACCCAGCAGTGCCACGCGCAAGGGAATCGCCACCGCCGGCATCTTGACGCCATGCTCGGTCACGGTTTCCTTGATCGCTGCGCTCAGGTTCGGCGCCAGCCATTCACTCACACCAGCCAGCTTGCCACGCAAGGTAACCAGCGTGGCCTTGGCCGCATCGGAGAAGTGCTGCGCCTGAACCTCTGCTGAGGCATGTACCGTCACGCAGAAAGGATGCAGCGCATCAGCCAGCTCATTCAAGGTGTTGGCGCGTTCTTTATACAAAGCGACAGCGCGCTCCAGTTCGGGCGTTGCTACCGCATTCACGCCCTGGGCCTTGAGACGCTTCACCACCTCGCCAAGCAAACGCGCATTGTCGGCTTGCTTGATGTATTGCGCATTAATCCAGTTGAGCTTTTCAGTATTGAATTGCGCAGCCGAAGCGGTGATGTGGTCGAGATCAAACCACTGTACAAACTGCTCCATGCTGAACAGCTCATCGTCACCATGCGACCAGCCCAGGCGGGCCAGATAGTTGAGCACCGCTTCCTGCAGATAACCGTCTTCGTCGTACTGCATCACGCTGACAGCACCATGGCGCTTGGACAGCTTCTGACCGTCATCACCAAGAATCATGGACAGATGCGCGTATTGCGGCACAGTCGCGCCCAGCGCAGCAAGTACATTGATCTGACGTGGCGTGTTGTTCACGTGGTCATCACCGCGGATGACATGGGTGATACCCATATCCCAATCGTCGACCACCACGCAGAAGTTATAGGTCGGCGTGCCATCGGCGCGTGCAATGATGAAGTCATCGAGCTCGGTATTGCTGATTTCAATCCGGCCTTTGACCTGGTCATCCCAAGCCACGACACCGGTGGTCGGATTCTTAAAACGCACAACCGGTTCAATACCAACGGGCGGTGCCGGCAAAGTCTTACCTGCCTCGGGACGCCAGCGGCCGTCATAGCGCGGCTTTTCCTTCTTGGCTTCCTGTTCGGCGCGCAAGGCGTCCAGCTCTTCCTTGGAGGTGTAGCAAAGATAGGCAGTACCGGCAGCCAGCATTTGCTGAATCACTTCCTTGTAGCGATCCATGCGCTGCATTTGATAGAACGGGCCCTCATCGTGACCGAGTTGCAGCCAATTCATGCCGTCAATAATCGCCTGCACCGCTTCTGGCGTGGAACGCGCCACATCGGTGTCCTCGATGCGCAGAATGAAGGTGCCGCCATGGCGACGGGCATAGGCCCAGGAGAAAAGCGCGGTACGAGCACCGCCAATATGCAGAAAGCCAGTCGGGCTGGGGGCAAAACGGGTACGAACGGTCATTTTTGGTGTCTGGGAGCAGCGGGCTAAAGACCGCCATTTTACTGCAAGCAATTGACCAAAGCCGCCCGGTATGGTCTAATTCGCGCCCTCAATCAAGGAAATCGGCTCGCCCGAAGCCCTGAAATTGGGCGGTTAGCTCAGGGGTAGAGCACTGCCTTCACACGGCAGGGGTCGCAAGTTCGAAACTTGCACCGCCCACCAGAATTTAGCAGTCGCCAAAAACCAGATGATGAAAATCGTCTGGTTTTTTGCATTCCACGCCTCTTTTTGCATCGCTTTTTTCCCGGCGCCGCGCCCTGCCCCTACAATGAGCGTAGGACAAACACTAAAACAAGATTCAGGGGTTGGCAGTGAAAACATTCATCTCGGGGAACAAGCGCCTGATGCCGGCAATTGCGCTGTTCGTCGTGCTGGATTTCGGCACCCTCGCCTTCGGCTACCGGATTGCCAAACAGGTTGAAAAGGATGCGGTCGCCATCAACCTGGCCGGCCGCCAACGGATGTTGTCGCAGCGCACCACCAAGGCAGTCCTGATCGCCACCAACGAAAAGACCCCGGATAGCCAGCGCCGCAGTGCCGTCAATGAAGCCAATGCGGCCTATGCCCTGTTCCTTCAGACTTTGCATGCCTTTGCCGATGGCGGCAAGGCCCAAGGTGGTAGTGGCAAGTCCGTCATGCTGGATCAAGTGCAGGGCAAGGCAAGAGAACCAATCGACAAAGTGCTACTGCTGGTCGACAGCTATGCGCACTTGCCCAACGATCCTAAATCATTGCAGGATTTCTCGAACTTTCTGGTTGCCAATAACCAGTCCATTCTGGACTCGATGAATCAGCTCACCAGCGCTCTGGAAACCCAGTCCGTCGATGTAATTGGCAAACTGCGCATCGTGCAAACCTTGGCCTTCATTTTGTCACTCGTAAATTTTGGTGCGATCCTGATGGGCATGCACCGTGATCGCAAGGCGGCCGAGCTTTCTTCCATCACAGACATCCTGACCGGCCTGCTTAACCGTACTGGCATCTACCGCAAACTGGACCACCAGATTTTGATCGCCCGCGAAAAGCGCGAGTCGATTGGCGTTCTGCTACTTGATCTCAATGGATTCAAGGCTATTAACGACCAGTTTGGTCATGCAATCGGTGACAAGGCCTTGGTTGAAGTCAGTCAGAAACTCCAGGACTGGTGTCCGCCTAACTGGAGCCCGGGCCGTCTGGGTGGAGACGAGTTTGTCATCATCTGCCCCAAGCTGCACCCCAAGGTGCTGGAGAAGTATGCCCATGAACTGACGCGCTATTTGCGGCGCGTTGAAGTCATCGAGGGCGCCTTTGTTTCTGCCAGCGTTGGCTGGGCCTCGAGCCCACCAGAAACCACACCGGATCAGCTTATGTCTGCAGCGGATGCGATGATGTATTCAGAAAAGGTCGAGCACCACAAGGTGCGGCGCTACCGCGAGTCTTCCCGTAGCTCTGCCTCTGAGGCAGAGTCGGGATAAAACCAAGCCGCAGAGGTACCCAAGCACATCACACCGGCCCCTCATGAGTACGCACCGCCCTTTGTTATACTTGACACTTTACGGGGTGCCCAAAGGCTTTGCGTGGCAAATCTACATCCCCATTGATCCTCAACTCATCAACCCGCACATGTCTCACTTCGTGCCGAATCTTTTGAAAATGCATTAAATGGCACGAAATATTGAAACACTCGATGCACTCCTGGTTGGCGCCGGCATCATGAGCGCCACGCTAGCAGCCCTGCTGAAAGAGCTGGACCCAAGCCTGACACTTGAAATCGTTGAACTACGCGATGCGGGTGCTGCCGAAAGCTCCGACCCCTGGAATAATGCCGGCACCGGCCACGCTGGGCTGTGCGAGCTGAACTACACGCCGCAAGCCGCCGATGGTTCGGTCGACATCCAGAAGGCAACGCAAATCAATAGTCAGTTCGAAGTGTCCAAACAGTTCTGGTCACACCTTGTGGCCAAGGGAACGTTTGGCTCGCCCAAAGATTTCATCCATCCGATCCAGCACTTGAGTTTTGTCCGTGGCGACAAGGACGTGAGCTTCCTCAAGACCCGTCACGAAACCCTGCGCCGCCACCATGCTTTCGCCAGCATGGAATACACCGAAGACCATGCGAAGATGGCCGAGTGGATTCCCTTGATGATGGAAGGCCGCCATGGTGAACACCTCGCTGCCACACGCGTAGCCGGCGGCACCGATGTGAACTTCGGCTCATTGACGTCTCAGCTCTTGTCATTTCTCGGCAAACAAGAAGGCAGCCGCATCCGCTGCAGCCAACGCGTCATTGGCCTCAAACGTATCAAGCTAGGCAAGAAGGATGGCTGGCGCGCAACAGTCAAAAATCCCGAAACCGGCGAGGTCCGCGAAATTCAGGCACGCTTTGTCTTCCTTGGCGGCGGCGGCGGCGCACTGCCTCTCCTGCAGATGTCCGGCATTCCAGAAGGTAATGGCTACGGCGGCTTTCCGGTCAGTGGCCAATGGCTACGCTGTGACAATCCAGCCATCGCCAAACAGCACAATGCCAAGGTGTATAGCCGCGCTGCGGTCGGTGCTCCACCCATGTCAGTGCCGCATCTCGACACACGCGTTGTAAATGGCAAGACTGCTTTGCTCTTTGGCCCTTATGCTGGCTTCAGCACCAAGTTCCTG
>DATJIB010000143.1:0-4680 GCA_035493575.1 Rhodocyclaceae bacterium
GTTCTTGGTTGCATCGTTAGTCGCGCGATGCTTGTCCAGAATCAGGCCAACCAGATCGCCACCTTGAGCCGAAATTTCGGCGGTGAATAGATCAGTCTTGACCGTTGCCTTAGGTACGTTGTCAGCTGGAATCGTCGCCGCTGGGGTAGCAGTAACGGTTGGCACTCCGGCGGCAGTCACAGCAGAAGCTGGTGCGCCTGGAACCGAAGAGGCTTGCGCCGGTGCAGGTGGCGGCTGATGGGACTTCTGCCATGCATCCCACAGCATGAACAGTGAGAACATAAAGACCATCAGAAACAGCATGTTCAGGCGTTTTTTATCCATCGGATCAGGAACCAGTGAGAATCGATCAAGAAGACAGGGATTTTATCAGGGCACCGGGTCAAAACCGCCCGGGTTGAATGGATGACAGCGCGAAACTCGCCGCACTGCCAGCCAACTGCCATGCACAGGACCATGCTTGTGCAAAGCTTCTACTGCGTATTCGGAACAACTTGGATGGAAGCGACAACGTCGGCCCAGCCATGGACTGATCAGATATTGATAAGTTCGCACCAGGCCAAGCAACAGCAACTGGACGACCTTACTCAAATACCCGAGCAGCGTACTCATTCAACTCACCTGCGGCCTTGGCAAACGGCGCAGCAATTCTTCAATCTGCGCACGCCACAGCTTGCGCTGCTCACGACAAACACCATCAGGAATCGGCGTCAGCGGCTTACCCAGACGCAAGACCAGATCAAACGCTGGCAGCTCGCTACAGACGTGACGAAACGCCTCGCGGGCCAATCGCTTCACAATATTGCGATGGACGGCTCGTTTGGCGTTTCGTTTTGGTACGACCAGCCCTAAACGGGCTGAGGCGCGCGCTGACAACATGTCCGGTGCTGAATCCACAATAACAATGGGCCGGTAATACAACTCAAACGGCCCGCCGCGCAAAACGCGACGATTGGCAAAGACAGCAGCGTAATCTTTCCCTACAAGCAGCCGGTTAGCCGGCCGAAAACGGAAAGAGGCAGCGTTCAAACGGCGATGCGGTGACGGCCCTTGGCGCGACGGGCACGGATAACGGCGCGACCGCCACGGGTGCGCGAGCGCACGAGGAAACCGTGGGTACGCTTACGGCGTACGACGGATGGCTGATAAGTGCGTTTCATGATCTTGATTCCTGCGGAGAGAAAAACACGCGATTAGAGTCGAAAAAGCCCGCTCTGTCAAGTCAGATATTTTTTGACAAAAGGTGTCCAGCCTGTGGATAACTTACCCCCAAGTACGCTAAACTCGCCCCTCACGTTGGACCTGATTCCAACACGAAAACGGCGCTGCTTCGGGCTTGTTGCTACCCCGGAGATAGCTAAAGATGTAGCAATAATCAAAAGAAAATCAAGATATTGCCTCAAGACTTCATGGCCCTGCGTGACTCTACAGATCCGGCGCTTTCGACCCCGGACTTATCCGCTACCGTAGCCACTTTCTGGTCTGCCTGCCTCAATCAGCTTGAGCGCGAACTGCCGGCCCAACAATTCAATACCTGGATCAAAGGTTTGCGTCTGGAAGCCAACGGCGCCCAGGACCAACTCAGCCTGCTCGCCCCCAACCGCTTTGTGCTGCAGTGGGTGCGCGAACGCTATTTGGCCCAGATTCAGGAACTCAGCCAGCAGTATTACCCAATGCCAGTGACCATCAGCCTGGCGCTGACGAGTAGTGCCGATGTTGCGACTGAGACCGAAACACCTGCCGCCGCCAAGGAAGTCCCCGGCAACGGCACCACCACCTCGGCATCTCACTCCCGAGCCCCAGCTATTATTAGTGGCCGCGACGATGCCTACGACAAGACACGCCTTAACCCAGCCTTCACCTTCGACACCCTGGTGACTGGCCGCGCCAATGACCTGGCCCGTGCTGCCGCCCAACAAGTGGCGCTCAATCCTGGCATCTCGTACAACCCGCTGTTTGTATATGGCGGCGTTGGCCTGGGTAAGACTCACTTGATTCACGCGATTGGCAATGCCGTCTATCAGGCCAACCCGGGCGCCGTGATTCGCTATGTACATGCTGAAGACTACGTTTCTGACGTTGTGCGCGCCTATCAGCAAAAAGCTTTCGATGTGTTCAAGCGCTATTACCGCTCGCTCGATCTGCTGCTGGTGGACGATATCCAGTTCTTCGAAAAGAAGGACCGCACCCAGGAAGAGTTCTTCTACGCCTTCAATGCGCTGGCCGAAGCCAAGAAGCAAATCATCATCACCTGCGATACCTATCCAAAGGATATCGACGGTCTGCAAGAACGTTTAGTGTCGCGTTTCGATTGGGGCCTGACGGTCCAGATCGAACCACCAGAAGCCGAAATGCGTGTCGCCATTCTCAAGAAGAAGGCCGAAGCATCGCGTATTGATCTGGGTGACGACGTGGCTTTCTTGATCGCCAAGAACCTGCGCTCCAACGTGCGTGAGCTTGAAGGCGCCCTCAACCGCGTCCTGGCCTATGCCCGCTTCCACAACCGCGCCATCAGCCTGGAAGTAGCCAAGGAAGCACTCAAGGATGTGATCGGCGCCACCAACCGCGCACTGACCCTGGAATTGATTCAGAAGACTGTGGCTGACTACTACAAGATCAAAGTCGCCGATATGTATTCGCAAAAGCGTACCCGTGCCATTGCCCGGCCGCGTCAGATCGCCATGTGGCTGGCACGTGAATTAACCGCCCATAGCCTGCCTGAGATCGGCGAAGCCTTTGGCGGGCGCGATCACACCACCGTATTGCATGCTTGTCGTACTATCTTGGATCTGCGTACTAAAGATAGCCATATGAATAACGATCTGCACGTACTTGAGCAGACCATCAAAGGCTAAAAAGAGTATGAAAAACCATGTGCGCAACCCGGCTAACAAGTCATGTACAAACGCTGTATCAATTGTGGATAAAGCACTCCCTACGCCCAAAGTAGGAAAGCGCTCACAATCGCACACAGCGGCAATACCGAGTTGCACCCAGGTTTTTCAACTGGCTAAAAGCATGATGCAATTGAAGATTAAGCACTTATCCACAGAAACAGCGTTTCTCTAATCATCAGTTGGAGATTTAATATAATGTTATTGTTTAAAGGCCCTCGAGATCAATTTCTCAGCCCACTGCAGTCCGTTAGCGGCATTGTCGAAAAGCGGCACACCCTGCCTATCCTTTCGAACGTCCTGATCGAAAAGAACGGCGAACGCCTGACCCTGCTGGCCACCGATATCGAAATTCAGATTCGCACCAGCGCTGCCGGTGCCGGTTCGGAAAGCGTTGCCCTCACCGTCGGTGCTCGCAAGCTGCAGGACATCCTGCGCTCCCTGCCCGAAAGCGCTGAAGTCAGCCTGACCCTCGAAGACAAAAAACTCCAGCTCAAAGCCGGCAAGAGCCGCTTCAACCTGCAGACCCTGCCTCCGGAAGACTTCCCACGCGTGGCTGAAGCCGGTGACCAAACCGCCAAGGTCAACGTCACGCAAAAGCAATTCAAGCGCCTCCTGGCACTGGTGCAGTACGCCATGGCGCAGCAGGACATTCGCTACTACCTCAACGGTTTGCTCGTCATCGTTGCCGGCAATGAAATCCGTGTCGTTGCTACCGACGGCCACCGCCTGGCCTACGCTGCCGAAACCCTGACCGAAGAATTCCCACGTACCGAAGTCATCCTGCCGCGCAAGACTGTTCTCGAACTGTCACGCCAGCTCGGCGACAACGACGATCCTCTCGAAATTGCACTGGCCCCAACCCAAGCGCAATTCCGTTTCGGCAACATCGAACTGGTTTCGAAATTGATCGACGGCAAGTTCCCGGATTACGAGCGCGTCATTCCGCAAGGCCATGGCAAAGTGCTCAAGCTTGATCGCGCATTGCTGCATCAATCGCTGCTGCGTGCCGCCATTCTCACCAACGAAAAATTCCGCGGCGTGCGCCTCGTGCTTGGTGACAATGCATTGAAGATCATGAGTACCAATGCCGAGCAGGAAGACGCTCAGGAAGAAATCGAAGTCGACTACACAGCCGAAGTGCTGGACATCGGTTTCAACGTCACCTACCTGCTGGATGTACTCAACAACATCAACACCGATGTCATCGAGCTGCGTCTGACCGATGCAAACTCGAGCGCACTTTTTGTCCTCCCGGACAACGAGCGTTTCAAATACGTAGTTATGCCAATGCGTATTTAAAGCAGCGAAGATCAAGAGCGAAAAGCGTCTATAGGGAAAAGTCCCGGACGCTGTTCTCTTTTTGTCTTCCTTCTTTTCTTTATTCCTATCCGTAAAACACCATGAGTCAAGACATCAACAATCCGTCCGAACAACCTGAGATCATTCCTGACGTGGCAACTGCCGCTGTGGTTGCTCCAGCAGCGGCGTACGACGAAGATTCGATCACACAGCTTGAAGGTCTCGAAGCCGTGCGTAAGCGTCCGGGCATGTACATCGGCGACACGTCCGATGGCAGTGGCTTGCATCACATGGTGTTTGAAGTTGTCGATAACGCGATTGACGAAGCCCTGGCTGGTCATTGCGACGAAATCGTCATCACCATCCACACCGACAACTCGATTTCCGTCACCGACAACGGTCGCGGCATTCCTACCGGCATCAAGTTCGACGACAAGCACGAACCCAAGCGTTCAGCGGCTGAGATCGTCATGTGCGTACTGCA
>DATJIB010000144.1:0-5668 GCA_035493575.1 Rhodocyclaceae bacterium
CAACCGGAACTCAATGACGTACTAGCCCGCAGCGACATGCGCCAGCTCAAGGAGCGCATCACCCACAACTTCACGCTCGGCCCACTGGTACGTGAAGACATCGCCGAATACATAGACTTTCGCTTGCGTGCTGCAGGTTACAAGGGCGCGCCCTTATTCAGCCAACCCGCCGTCACCATGTTGGCCAAGGCCTCGATTGGCCTGACCCGCCGCATCAACATCCTGGCCGACAAATCATTGCTTTCAGCCTATGCAGCCAATAAGCGTGAAGTCACGCCAGATGAAGTTCGCGCCGCCATTGAGGATTGTGAGTTCTCGTCGCCCGCGCCCAACTGGAAGCAACATAAAACGGTAATGGGTGCCGTCGGGGCGGCTTGTGGCATCGCCGCCCTCATATGGTTATTTGCCTCACAGAGGCCGTCAGCGCCAACTTCTAGCTCTTCTGTAATCACGGCCTCGGACCCGCCCGTGGCGCCAGCGGTGGCAGCCCCAATCGCCCAGGTTCAGCCGCCCATTCCACCAGCAGCTCCGGCGCCCCCCCCTACCGCACTCGCTGCTGCACCGACGGTTGCGCTGCCACCCGGCATAAAGCTGGGGCCGCTGACGACACAACGCTACAATGAGGAGCAGCAATGGCTGCAGAATGCCAATAGCGAGCACTGGTTTATTCAGATACTTGCCATGGATATCGGCGAAGAACAGCAAATTGAGGCAATACTGCGCAAGATCAGCGCGCAATTAGCTGCCGAGCAAATCCGCGTATACCTTGGCAAACGCGGCAATACGCCACGCATTGGCATCATTTACGGCGAATTTGAAACCCAACAAGCGGCTACCAAGTCGATTGCAGCATTGCCAGCCGCCCTCCAGAACTACCATCCGTACGCAAGGCAGATTAAAAAACTACGTTGAATTAATCCAACTAAACTAGCCTGTCCATGTAAAAACAGGCAGTTGGGCGCAGGTCCTGAGTTAATATATCAATTGGTGCGCCATGGGGATTTCGGCGAATAAACGTCGAAATTGGGGCTGAAAATGAACAAAAATGTGGATTAAGTCGTGATGCAGCCATATCGCAATATTGCCATTGGCATATCCTGCGCCGGATTATTAGGGGGTTTAGCTGCGTGCAGCACCCAACCAACGCCACTATCAGGTGGGCACTTACGCGATACGGACGTCATCTCGACAAGCAGCAACATTCCGGCCCCTGTGCAGGCCAGCGTTGCCGTACCGCGCCCACGTTCCACGGCCAAAACCGAAACCTATAGTGTTGTCGTCAATAACATCAAAGCTCAGGAGCTGCTCTTTGCCCTGGCACGCGATGCAAAACTGAATGTCGACATCCACCCCGGAATCAGCGGGACTGTCACGCTGAATGCAATTGATCAGACCTTGCAGCAATTGCTGCAACGCATTTCCAAGCAAGTCGATATTCGTTGGGAACTGGATGGCGCCAATCTGGCTGTCATGCCGGATACCCCCTTCCTGCGCAGCTACAAGGTTGATTACGTAAATCTCAGTCGCGATTCGTCGGGCACCATCTCCGCCAACTCCCAGATCAACACCGGCGGCACAAGCGGTAGTACGGGAAGCAGCGGCTCCGCCACCGGGTCCAGCGGCAATATCTCGACGACCAAGGTCGAAAATAAAATCAGCAATCATTTCTGGGAATCCCTGGAAAAGAACATCAAGGATTTGCTACGCGAGACGGACAAGCTGCTGCCAGAGGGTTCCAGTGAAACCGTCATGGAGCGCAGCGATCAACAAAACACCACCGGCACTGGCGCTCAACTCGCCAACCGCACCACGCGCAGCGCCACACAGCAAGCTGGACTAGCCAATAGTCCGAACCCCGCTACGCTGCAACAAGACGAAACCACCGTTGTACGCCGTAGCAACTTCCGTGAAGCAGCGTCTGTCATTGTCAACGCGGAAACGGGCATCATCAATGTGCGCGCGACGGGCCGGCAGCACGAGAAGATTCAGGAGTTCATTGATCTCGTCAGCACCAGCGCTCGCCGTCAGGTCATGATTGAGGTTACGGTGGTCGAGGTCAAACTCAATGACACGTATCGGCAAGGGATCAATTGGTCCAAGCTGCAGACCGCGGTGCCATTCACGGGCGTCACTTCGGCTAACACTTTTACACTAACCGCATCGGTCAATAAAACCGTTTCCTTGCTGGAGCAGTTTGGTGATGTGAGAGTACTTTCCAGTCCCAAGCTCTCTGTATTGAACAACCAATCTGCGCTGTTGAAAGTGGTTGAAAACCAGGTTTACTTCCTGGTGAAGTCCGACGTTGCCTCCAGCACCGTTGCTGGGGTCGCTCCAATCAAGGCTTTCACTACGACACCGCAATCGGTGTCGGTGGGTTTGGTCATGTCGGTAACACCGCAAATCAGCGAAAACAACTCCATTACGCTGAACGTACGCCCTTCGATCAGCAGCATCAGCAGTTTTGTTACCGATCCGAATCCGGATCTAAAAACGGCCAATATCAGCAATGATGTCCCGGTAATTCGCACTCGCGAAATCGAATCCATCATGCGCGTTGAGGATGGTGAGGTAGCCGTGTTGGGCGGTCTGATGGAAGACTCCATCGACTACAACAACAATCGGATTCCTCTGGTCGGGGCAATCCCATTCTTGGGAGAGCTTTTTTCGGCACGCAACAACACTGCCACAAAATCCGAACTGGTGATTTTCCTGCGTCCTGTTGTCATTCGCGATCCAAGCCTGGCCGGTGATTACAAAAACTACAGAAAATATCTGCCAGACAATCAGACCATGCAGCGCCCTGCATCTTCTGAACCTTTCAGCCTGCCACAAGACAGGGAGTTGCGACCATGAGTTTGCTCATGGATGCGCTACGTAAGGCCGAAGAAGCCAAACGTAGCCATGCAGCAGCCACTGATGCGGCCTCTGCCGCTGCACCCGCAGAGCCAGGGCTTGCATTCGAGCTCGAGCCGCTTGCAAATGAAGTCGGCAGCGGCCCTACACCAGAGCACTCTCCCAGCATCAGCGCCCCCGCAACGCCTCCTTCTACCCCCTCTCCGGTTTCGATTTTTGAGGCTGACGTACTGCAGGCGGACTCCACAATGCCGCCCCCTTCGTTACAGCAGCAACCTAAAGTTGCTCCATCACCGATCAATACCGCCGCGCACAGAGAGTCGGCGCAGAACCTTTTTGCTGCCAAGCAAAACACCCATGGCAACCGAAGCTTTGTCGTCGCACTCGCAGGCTTCACCACCGTAGCCGCGCTGTGCATTGGTGCCTATTTCTGGTGGCAGCTACAGCCCAAAAGCAGCATCAGTAAAGTAAGCACTTTGTCTTCGGCACCGGCCGCTGCCCTACCTTCGCTACCGATGCAAGCGCTGCCCCCCCCTGCCGTCTCGGTACCGAGCGAAACAAAAACGGTATTTGCTCATGCAGACACGATGCTGAGTAGCGATAAGGTAATCTCGGCGCGGATTGAAGCCGCCCCCCCTGCGCCGCCGCCGAGCCCAATCCGGATTGTGAGTAACCGACCCAAAGTCAGCCCACTCGTCATGCAGGCTTACGATTTATTGCAGCAAGGCAATCTTTCTGCGGCCCAACAAGCCTACGAGCGAGTCCTGAGTAGCGAACCCAAGAATGCCGATGCACTTTACGGCTTGGCGGCAATTGCCCTGCAAAACAATCGGTCTGATTTGGCGGAAGACTATTATTTGCGTGTACTGGAAGCGGACCCTAGAGACGCAGTTGCGCATGCCGGCTTGATAGGTTTGCATGGCAAAGGCAATGGTACGAATACGGAAAGCCGCTTGAAAACCTTGATTGCAGATCAACCAAATGTCGGCGCGCTGCATTTTGCGCTGGGCAATCTGTATGCCCATGATGGGCGCTGGCGCGAAGCCCAGGAAGCGTATTTTCTTGCGTACAAGAACGATAGCGAAACACCGGACATCGTTTTCAACCTGGCCATCAGTCTGGATCACTTGCATCAGGAAAAATTGGCCACACAGTATTACAGTGAGGCTTTACGTCTGGCTGCAACGCGCCCCAGTGGCTTTAACCGCAACCAGATTCAGCGCCGCTTGCGCGAACTGCAAGCGCAGTAGTGAGTTGAGCGTTTGGCAAACATGAACTCTCCCAATCCAAACCGGCGTCCCATTGGACAAATCCTGATCGCGCAAGGACTGATCACTGAAGATCAGCTGCGCATCGTGCTGCTGGAGCAAATGCGCTCCAATCAGCCGGTTGGAAAACTGCTGGTGCAACTGGGTTTTGTTTCTGAAGCCACCCTGCGTGATGCCTTGGGCGAATCGCTCGGACAAAAGGCCGTGGATCTGGCACACGTCATCATCGATGGCTCGGCCTTGCAACTTGTACCGCTGGACATGGCGCGACGTCATCGCATCATGCCTATCGATTACGATGAAGAGAATCATCGCCTGACGGTTGCGATCACCGATCCAAACAATATTGTCGTACTCGACAAGCTGCGCAATCTGGCCCAGCACGATCTTGAGATCAACACACTGATCGCCGGCGAATCGGATATTGCCCGCGCCATCGACCAGTATTACGGGCATGAGCTTTCCATCGACGGCATCCTGCATGAAATCGAAACGGGTGAAATTGATTACCGTTCGCTGGCGAGCAATCTGGATGAGTACAGCCAGCCAGTCGTGCGCCTGATTGACGCCTTGCTTACCGACGCAGTCAAGCACGATGCATCAGACATCCACTTTGAACCGGAAGCCAGTTTTCTACGGATTCGTTATCGCACCGATGGCATCCTGCGCCAGATTCGAGCGCTGCATAAATCCTATTGGGCGGCGATGGCAGTGCGCATCAAGGTTATGAGCGGAATGAATATCGCTGAAATGCGCGCCCCGCAAGATGGCCGCATCTCGCTCAACATCAGTGGTCGCAGTATTGATTTCCGGGTCGCCGCGCAGCCAACCATTCATGGCGAAAATATCGTCCTGCGGATTCTTGACCGACAAAAAGGCATCGTGCCGCTGGATGGGCTCGGCCTTGATGCGT
The DNA here is from genome assembly GCA_035493575.1 of Rhodocyclaceae bacterium. Taxonomy (GTDB): domain Bacteria; phylum Pseudomonadota; class Gammaproteobacteria; order Burkholderiales; family Rhodocyclaceae. The sequence goes on from DATJIB010000144.1 coordinate 5,035, forward strand.
TGCAAATGGAACAAGTGCAGCGCATGGTCTCGCGCCCCGAAGGCATCATCCTGGTTACTGGCCCCACCGGTAGCGGCAAGACCACAACCTTGTACTCGGTGCTCAATCACATCAACGACGAGGCCGTGAATATCATGACCCTCGAAGACCCGGTTGAATATCCGATGGCCATGGTGCGTCAAACCTCGGTCGCCGAAACAGCGAAACTGGATTTTGCCAATGGCATACGCTCCATGATGCGCCAGGATCCAGACGTTATCCTGGTCGGCGAAATTCGCGATGCCGACACCGCCGAAATGGCATTCCGCGCCGCCATGACCGGCCATCAGGTGTACTCAACCCTGCATACCAACTCAGCCATCGGCGCCATTCCACGTCTGCTCGATATTGGAGTTCTGCCTGACATCATGGCTGGCAATATCATTGGTGTTATTGCCCAGCGCTTGGTGCGGCGCCTATGTCCCCACTGCCGCAGCAGTTACCGCGCCAGCCCGACCGAAGCCAGCGTGCTCGGCAAGGGCGGGGACAAGGAAGCCCCGCTTCTTTACCGTGCCGGCAGCTGCGACAAGTGCCACTACCAAGGCTATCGCGGTCGTATCGCCATCATGGAAGTCCTGCGTATGGACGGCGATAT
>DATJIB010000145.1:0-5723 GCA_035493575.1 Rhodocyclaceae bacterium
AGATATGTTGCCGCGCCATCATGGCCATGAAGGTATGAGCGTCAAGCTGCTGGACCCACTCTGCGCACGCCTGCGCGTACCGACCGAATGCCGCGAACTAGCAGTGCTGGTGGCGCGCTATCACGGTGATATTCATCGCGCTGCAGAGTTGCGGCCTGAAACCATCGTCAAACTGATTGAGCATGCCGATGGCATGCGGCGCCCGGATCGTTTCATGCAGATGCTGCTGGCTTGTGAGTGCGATGCACGTGGTCGCACCGGCCACAACGAAGATGCTTACCCGCAGGCACAACGCCTGCTCAGCGCATTGATGGCGGTGCGCAGCGTTGATGCCGGCGCTATCGCCAAAGCCTGTGATGACCCGGCGCAGATTCCCGTACGTGTGCATGCTGCACGCGTGGCGGCGGTCACAGCGTTGCAGCAGTGAACCGTAAAAACAATCTTGTCCTGCTGCATGGTTGGGGGCAGCACAGCGGTATCTGGCAGCAACTGATCGCCGGCCTCACGCCGCAGTTCAATGTGGATAGCATTGATCTGCCCGGCCATGGCTATAGCCGCTGGGAGCCACCCTACTTTGCACTGGATGCTCTGGTTGATGCCATCGCCAAACAAGCCCCCGCACACTGCCATGTTGCCGGCTGGTCACTGGGCGGCATGCTCGCTTTGCGCTGGGCGCAGCGTTATCCCAAGCAGGTACAGAAGCTCATCCTGATTGCCAGCACACCTTGCTTTGGCCAGCGCCCAGGCTGGACTCATGGTACGCCTGAGGAAATACAAACTGCCTTTGCCGAGCAAGTGGCTGCCGACCCCACACGGGGCTTGCAACGTTTTGCCGATCTACTGGCCGAAGGTGAAGCCGATGTACGCGCAACACGCCGGGCCTTGCGCACGCACCTGGCCGCCAGCCCGACCCCGCCTGCTGCTGCGCTACTGGCAGGGCTGAAGTTTCTGGCTGAGACCGATCTACGCGCTGACCTGCTCGCAACGCCGCCGCCACAAGCAACACTGCTGCTGCATGGCGAGGACGATACAATTACACCTTTTGCTGCAAGCCAGTATCTCGCCAGCACTTTGCCACATGCCCGCTTGCAGGCCTTGCCCCAATGCGGCCATGCGCCCATGGTCAGCCATCCGGCCGAGCTACTCACAGCACTCCAGAATTTTTTGCATGATTGATTTGAATTTGGAAGGCGCGCGTATTCGCAGCTCCTTCGACCGCGCTGCCAGCAGTTACGATCAAGCCGCAGAGTTACAGCGCCGCGTCGCCGACACCTTGCTCCGCAACTTCGTATTCACAAATCCGCACAGCATTGTCGATGGCGGTTGCGGCACCGGCTATGGCACGGCAGGTCTGGCGGCGCGCTTCCCCGACGCCCAGTTACTTGGGCTCGACCTGGCGCCAGGCATGCTGCAGGCCACGCGCCAGCGCCTGTCGCATCAAAGCCTGGTCTGTGCCGATATTCAGGCACTGCCATTGAGTGAGCGCAGCATTGACCTGCTGTGGTCCAGTTTGATGCTGCAGTGGTGCAATCGTCTTGATCTGGCCTTTGCCGATATTCAGCGTTGCCTGCGCGCCGAAGGCGAATTTGTGTTCAGCACTTTCGGCCCGGCTACCTTGCATGAGTTGCGCAACAGCTTCAGCGATGGCCACACCCATGTCAGCCGTTTTATCGACGCTGAAGCGATCAAAGAACTGTTGCATACGGCTGGGTTTATCGATGTCCGGACTGACACGCGCACCGAGATTCTGTATTACGCCGATGCCAAGAGCCTGATGCAGGAACTCAAGGCCATAGGCGCGCATAACGCAACGGCGGGCCGAGCACGCGGCCTTACTGGCAAGCGCGGCTGGCAAATGATGTTGCATAACTATGAACAACATCGCAGCGAAGCTGGCCTTCCGGCCAGCTATGAAGTGATTTACGTCAGCGCGCGTAAAGCCGGCTAGTTTTTAGTCCGCTGCCGGTCTAGCAGGCGTAGCTTGCGCTGCTCAAACAGGACCTGCCAGTCTATGCGGGTAAACAGCCACACCGCCAACAACAAGATCAACTGCGTCAATACGAAGTAGCCACCGAAATAGGCACCCAGATTCTTGTTGCTCAGGTTGAACTGCTGCGCCACAGTTTGGGCGGTCAGGCCCCACAGAATGTAGGTACTCAGCCGGCCAATGAAAAACGGGATGGCAATCATGCGCAGTGGCAGATTGGTCAGCCCGTGGGCGATGAATAAATAATTCGAAGCCGGGTTATAGAGGTAAAAAACCCACAGGCCATAGCGCGCCTTTTTACGCTGTGCCAGAGCCGCGTTGAGAAAGTCCACATTGGCCCGCGTCGCTTTACCCATCCAGCGATTGCGCACAATGACTGTGGCCGCGCGCGCCAGCGTCATGCGTCCGCACACCGCCGCACTGGCCGCCACGACAGCGACCATATAGGGATTCAGGTCGGGACGGTTCAGGGCCAGCAAGGCAATCGCCATCCAGGTCGGCGGCGCGAATACCGGCACGATATGGAGCAGGTAAATTGCGCCAAACAGCAGCAGGGCATCACTCATCTGTTAGCCCTTTTAAACAAGCCGGTCACTCCAGGCTCATTCTAGATTTTGCACCTGTTCGCGCATCTGCTCGATTGCCAGCTTGAGATCCAGCGCAATCACGGTGATTTCGGCGGACACTGATTTGGAGGCCAGGGTATTAGCTTCGCGATTAAGCTCCTGCATCAGGAAGTCCAGACGCTTGCCCACCGCGCCGCCTTTTTTCAGCACGCGTTCAAGTTCATCCAGATGGGTATTCAGGCGCGCCAGTTCTTCGGCCACATCGATCTTGGCGGCAAACACGCCGACCTCCTGACGAATACGGTCTTCGTCCAGATTGGCCACGGCCTCGCGCAGCTTGGTTGCCAGGCGGTCGCGATACTCGCCCAATGCCAGTGGCATCAACGGTATTACTTGGGCAACCCAGCCCCGCATGCGGGTGCTGACTTCACGCAACACGGCCACCAGCTTGTCGCCTTCGCGGGCGCGAGTGGCGACCAACTCTTCAAGTAACTGATTAAGCAGGGCCAGGCTTTCCGTCTGCAAAGTTTCGGCCGAGACCGTATCTTCGGCCAGAACCCCTGGCCAGCGCAGGATTTCATTGACCGAAAGCGGTACCGCCGCGGGCAGGGCTGCCTGCACCCCGGCCTGCAATTGGGATAAACGCAACAGTACGGCGGGGTTGGGAACCGCCTCGCGCGGCGTCGTATTCTGGGCCTGCAGATAGGCGCGGCACTCGACCTTGCCGCGCTGCAAACGCGCGCCAAGCAGCTCACGGATGGGCATCTCCAGCGCACGCAGGTCTTCGCTCATGCGGAAACCGAGATCAAGGTAACGGGAATTGACGCTTTTCAGCTCAATACTGAGGATGGCACTACCGAGATCACGGGTGCCAGCGGCATAGCCGGTCATGCTTTGAATCATGGAATTTGGGACAGCTTGTGGGAGAATGCTGCGAGTATAAGCCATGCCAATCACCCAGATTAACCACCCTTTACCGCCGGGCTTCCAACTGGACGGTTACCGTATCGAGCGCCAGATTTCGCTCGGTGGTTTTTCCATTGTGTATTTGGCTCATGATGCACAGGGCACGCCGGTGGCTATCAAAGAGTATTTGCCCAACACGCTGGCCTTGCGTAGCGAGGGCAATATCCTGCCGACCATTAAAGAAGAGCATCTGTCCGCCTTCAACCATGGTCTCAAGTGTTTCTTTGAAGAAGGCCGTTCGCTGGCCCGTCTGAGTCATCCGAATGTAGTGCGCGTGCTGAATTTCTTCCGCGCCAATTCGACCGTATATATGGTCATGCAATACGAACGGGGCCGCACCCTGCGTGAGCATGTCATGAAGCATCGCGGCAATATCAGCGAAAAATTCATGCGCGTTGTGTTCTCACGTTTGCTCAATGGCTTACGTGAAGTGCATGCCCAGCGCTTCCTGCATCTGGATATCAAGCCCTCCAACATTTATTTGCGCATGGACGGTAATCCGGTGCTGCTGGACTTCGGGGCCGCGCGCCAGGCCCTGGAAAATGATGCGCCGTCCTTGCGCCCGACCTATACACCGGGCTTTGCCGCGCCGGAACAATACGAAGCCCAGGATCAGCTGGGACCATGGACCGACATCTACGCCGTGGGTGCAACCATGTATGCATGCCTGGCCCACGCCTCCCCGCCCGCGGCGAATGCGCGCCTCAAACAAGACACTTACGAGCCAGCCATGAAACGCTGGCAGGGCAAGTACAGCGCTCAGCTGCTTGAAACCATAGACTGGTGCATGCAGCTCGACTATCTGGAGCGACCCATGAGTGTGTTTGCGCTGCAGAAAAGCATTGCCGATATCCCGGACAACGAACCTCGCGACAGCTGGCTGACCACGCTCAACCGGCGCCTGCGTGAGAGGGTTAAACGATGAAGTTCACGATCTACCAGGAAAGTCGGATTGGTACCCGACAGGTCAATCAGGATCGAATTGCCTACTGCTATTCGCGCGATGCCTTGTTGATGGTGATTGCCGACGGCATGGGCGGTCACGCCAACGGCGAAGTCGCGGCGCAGATCGCCATTAATCACATCAGTACCCTGTTCCAGCGCGAAGCCCGCCCGCATCTGCCGGATCCAATGTTCTTTCTGTCTGTCGCAATTGAAGGCGCGCACCACGCCATCTGCGCCGAAGCCCAGCAAATGGAGCTGCCGGAAACCCCGCGTACCACCTGCGTGGTGTGCGTGATTCAGGACAATGTGGCTTACTGGGCGCACGTTGGCGACTCGCGTTTGTATCTGATCCGTGAGGGCAAAATCCACTCGCAAACCCGCGATCACTCCCTGGTGCAAACCATGGTCGACAGCGGCACCATCACCGCCGAACAGGCGCGCAGCCACCCGGCCCGGAATCGCATTTTCAGTTGTCTGGGCGGCCAGCAGGAACCGCAAATCGACTTCTCGCGCAAGATGCCCATGCTCGATGGCGACATCCTGATGATGTGTACCGATGGTGTGTGGGGTCCGCTGGAAACCGATCTCTGCGAAAAGCTCGCCTATACCAATGTCCTCAACAGTGTGCCGCGCCTGCTCGATGAAGCCGAAGAGCGCGCCGGCCGCAGCAGCGACAATCTTTCACTCATCGCCATCAACTGGGAAGAGGATGAGGAAGAAGAGCTGATCTGCCACAGCGACATGCCGACCATGCCGCTGGATGTTTACACCATGCCGCTCGAAGGCAGCCAGATCAACATCAATGCGCCGCTCACCGACAATGAGATCGAAGAGGCCATAGAAGAAATTCGCCAGTCGATACGCCAGAACATTCCTCCCCGCAATTAAGCACAGGTAAATCCATGTCACGTCCATCCAATCGCGCCGCCGATCAGCTGCGCACGCTCAAGATCACCCGCCATTTCACCCTCCATGCCGAAGGCAGCGTTTTGGTCGAGTTCGGCAACACAAAGGTGCTATGCACCGCCAGCGTCGAAGAGTCCGTACCTGGCTTCCTGCGTGGCAAAGGACAGGGCTGGGTCACTGCTGAGTACGGCATGCTGCCGCGTTCGACCCATACCCGTAGCGCGCGTGAAGCTGCGCGCGGCAAGCAAAGCGGCCGCACCCAGGAAATCCAGCGCCTCATCGGCCGCTCGATGCGCTCGGTGTTCGACCTGAAAAAACTCGGCGAGCGCACCATCCACCTTGACTGCGACGTC
>DATJIB010000146.1:0-4645 GCA_035493575.1 Rhodocyclaceae bacterium
TGATCTTCGGCGCTACCCGGCAAGTTGTGGGTTTGGGCATCATCGAGATATTGCAGGCGATGTTCCAGCTTGCGTAGAAAGGTGTAGGCCTCAGTCAGCTTGCTGCACACATCGTGTGGCAACAGACCGCGTTCAGCCAAACGCGCCAGCACCGTGCAGGTGGGTTTGATTTGCAGGCTATGTTCACGACCACCACGAATCAGCTGAAACACCTGGGCAATGAATTCGATTTCACGAATCCCGCCTGGACCGAGCTTGACGTTATTCGCCATTTCCTTGCGCTCAACCTCGCGGCGAATCTGTGCGTGCAATTCGCGCATGGCATTGATGGTGCCGTAATCGAGATATTTGCGAAACACAAAGGGACGCCGGATCGCTTCCAGCTCATCCAGCCTTTGCCCACTCAAAGGCCGCGCCTTGATCCAGGCGTAACGCTCCCATTCGCGCCCTTGCGTAATGAAGTAATTTTCCAGCATCTGGTAGCTGCAGACCAGAGGGCCGGAGTCGCCATTCGGGCGCAAGCGCATATCGACGCGGAAGACTTGTCCGTTCTCGGTGATATCGGCGATCGCATTAATCAGCTGGCGGCCCAAACGGCTGAAGAACTCAAAATTGGAAATGGGCTTTGCGCCATTGGTCTCGCCATCGTCGGGATACACAAAGATCAAATCGATATCCGACGACACATTCAACTCACGCCCACCAAGCTTGCCCATGCCAATGACGATCAACTCCTGGACTTCGCCCGCGGCATTGACGGGCAAGCCATGGCGTTCGGCCAAAGTTGGCGTCAGCACCTGCAAAGCGAGACTGACCGCTCGTTCCGCCAGCAGGGTCATACCCTCCGTGACTTCCTGCAAGGCAGCCAAGCCAACCAGATCACGGGCGGCAATCTGCAAGTAGCCGTACTGTTTCATGCGCCTTAACAAAGACTTAAGCGTATCCGCGCTGATCTCTTGCTGCTGCAGCCAGCGTTCCAGCGTCTGACTGGTGAACGGAGCTTGCCAGGATGCCTCGGCAGCTTGTGCCAGCTCTGGTTGAGCGACGCCAAGCCGGCTCAAGTAGCGCGAGTGGGCCAGGGCAGCAGCAAAAGATGGATTTGGCATAAGGCTTAAGGCGAGCAGGTATAAGGGCTGGGGTAAAATGCAGGATATGTCATTTTAATGTGCGTCAGCGAATTGCCACTGTCTGCGTTAATGAGTAATGGGCACTTGGCCCGTCACTGATGATTAAGTTGCAAATTGTTTCGATGGCATCCTGCCTGCCGCCTAGTTGGCGCAGTCGCTTTTTTATTGACTACTGAGAACCCGTTGACCTCCATTCAATCCCGTAGCCGCGCCCTGTTCTCCCGCCTACCGCTTCAAGCGGCCTGGCATAAAACAAGAACCCCGTTGCTATGGTTACTGGCAATTGCCTATTTCGGCTTTGCCGGCATCTTCCTGACCCTGCGCTACGCCGTCCTGCCGCATATCGCCGACTATCGCGATGACCTGGAACGCGCGCTCAGCAGCGCCATTCATTTACCCGTTCAGATCAGTGCTATCGAAGCGGACTGGTATGGCTTGCGCCCGCACTTGAAATTGCGTGGCCTGAATATTTCAGACACCGCTGGGCGCCCTGCCCTTGGCTTCGATACCGTCGATGCCGTTTTGGGCTGGTCTTCCCTGTTGCATCTGGAAGTACGCCTGCATCGCCTGGAAATTGAAGCGCCCGCGCTGGCGATTCGCCGCGAAGCCAATGGCCAGATTCTGATTGCCGGGCTGCCACTGAATATGCAGAGCGACGACTCACGCATGTCGGACTGGATCCTGGCGCAAGAACAAATCGTGATCCGCAATGCGGCTATCAGCTGGAACGACGCCATGCGCGACGCGCCAACGCTGGCGCTGGCCAAGGTTAACTTCAACCTGCAAAACAGTGGCAGTCATCACCGTTTTGCCCTCACGGCCGAGCCGCCACCGGCACTGGCCGCGCGCTTGGATGTACGCGGCGACTTCAAGGGCCGTGACCTGGACGCCCTGACATCGTGGAAAGGACAGATTTACACCGAGCTCGACTATGCCGACCTGGCCATCTGGCGCACTTGGGTCGACTACCCGATTGAGTTGCCGCGCGGTACGGGCGGCTTGCGTCTATGGCTGGATTTTGCGCAAAAGGAACTAACAGCGCTGACGGCTGACCTGGCTTTGTCCAAAGTGCAGTTACGCCTTGCCCCCAAACTACCGATGATGGATTTGGACCATCTGCATGGGCGTTTAACGGCACGCCTCGGTAAAGGCGATTATGCCGTTGAAGGTAAAAAGCTCGAGCTGGCCACGCACGATGGTTTAAGCATTGGCCCTATCGATTTCAGTACCGCCATGAGCATGGGCGCAGATGGGCTACCCAATCGTGCCGATGCACATTTCAGCAGCCTGGATTTGGGCAAGCTAAATGCACTCGCGGCTTATCTGCCGCTACCGGCCGAACATGCCAAATTACTGGCTGATCTCGCGCCGCAAGGTTTGCTCAAGGACTTTTCAAGTAGTTGGGACTCGACTCACAAGCAAATCAAGTACAGCGTCAAAGGCCAATTCACTGATCTCGGCTTGCTGGCTCATGAAAAAATCCCGGGTGTTCGCAGACTCAGCGGCAGCATTGATGGCAACGAGAAGAGCGGCACTTTGACCCTGAACAGTCAGCACGCGCAACTTTCCTTACCCACCATTTTTGCCGAGCCAGAGATTCCACTGCACACCTTGAACACAAAGCTGCGCTGGCAAAGCGATGGTGAGAAGTACGACATCAATATCGATGAAATCAGCTTCCGCAACAACGATGCAGAGGGCAGTGTCAAAGGTGTTTATCACGGCAAGACAGGCACCGCCGGCGATATTGATCTCACCGCCCAACTCACACGTGCTGATGGCACGGCGGTATGGCGCTATCTGCCTTTGGTGGTAAACAAGGATGCGCGCAGCTGGGTTAAACAGGGGATCACCCATGGCCACTCCAATGATGTGAAGCTCACCCTCAAAGGCGATCTGGCCAAATTCCCATTCCGCGATGGCTCAGGCACTTTCAAAGTCCTGGTCAAAGCTCAAGACGCCACCGTAGAGCCCGCACCCGGCTGGCCGGCATTGCAGCATATCGATGGTGACCTTGCCTTCGTCGGAATTGGCATGCAAATCAATGCCAGCAAAGGCCAGGTTATGGGCGCCACACTCAGCAATGTGCGTGGCGAAATTGCCGATCTCGATTCTCATACCGACCAAACCTTGGTCATTAGCGGTAAGGCGCAAGGTGCAACACAAGAGTTTCTGAAATTCATAGAAGCCAGTCCGGTTGGGGCACGCATCAATCACTTCACTGCACCGATGACGGCTAGTGGCAACGGCAATCTGGATCTGAAGCTCAAGCTGACCCTACTCAACATTGACCACAGCAGTGTCGAAGGCAGTTATCTATTCGACAATAACCGCCTCCTGATTGATCCGGCCCTGCCAGCTCTCACCGAAGCCAAAGGCAAACTGGATTTCACGGCTGACGGCATCACTGTACGTGAAGCACGCGCCAATATGCTGGGGGCCCCGGTCGGCATCAACGTCACCACTAACAAGGATGGGCAGATGGACGTTACCGCAGATGGTCAATTTAGCGTGGCCGCACTGCGCAAGCTCTATCCTTTGCCACTGCTTGATCAAGTCTCTGGTAACGGCCGTTGGAAAGGCAATATCGCAATTCGCAAGAGCGATGTGGATGTGCGCATCACCTCCGACTTGCTCGGTCTTTCCAGCAGCCTGCCGGAACCCTTCAACAAAAGCGCCGCCACGCCACTAGAGCTGCGTTTTGAGCGCAAACCCGCTCCGATTGAAGTCAGCAAGGCTGCGCGCACTAACAAACGCCCAACCGATCCTCCGACCGCGGCAACGCGTCGTGAGCAGACAGAAATCGTATTAGGCAAAGTGCTGCATGGCCAGTTCATTCGTGCGGTTGGCAGTACCGATATTCAGCGCGGTTATCTGAATGTGGGCAATCTCCAGGACATGGCGCGCCTACCTGAAAAAGGGGTGAGCTTGAACGCCAACCTCAATCGCATTGATGCAGACTTCTGGCGCCGCATGTTCAGCGCGCCAAACGCTGCTGCCGGCAAGCCGTCTGAAGCGAGCAACACTACGGCGATGCCATTCACCCAAGTTGATTTACGCACCAATGAGTTGGTCGCGATGAATCGCACTTTGCAGGACGTCAAACTCAGCGCCCAACAGGCCGGCCGCAACTGGAAAGGCGACTTCCGCAGTAAAGGCGTTACTGCCAATCTGGAATGGGCGCCAGGTGTGGATGGCAAACCAGGGCGCATCAGTGGACGTATTCCACAGCTGACCATTCCGGATCCCAACCAGCAGGTTTCTGAAATCGTCAGCATCAGCAATGACACGGTCAATCAATTACCGGCTCTTGCACTGACCATAGACAAGCTCAATTTGCGCGGCCACGATTGGGGCTCGGTGAGTCTGGATGCCGAAAACCGCAATGGTTACTGGAATACCAAGTTTGTTATCAGCAACGAGGATGGCACGCTAAGCGGTGATGGAAAATGGCGACCGGATCCCGTGCAGCACGATACGCAGCTGAACTTCCAGCTCCGCGCCAAGAGTCTGGAAAA
>DATJIB010000147.1:0-11624 GCA_035493575.1 Rhodocyclaceae bacterium
TGCAATTGCCTTTGCCGCTATTGGCGATGAAATCGAGCACAGTCTTGGCGAGCTCAAAAATGAGGCCCGCAAACTCAAGACCGACAGCGGACTCAATCTGCTGCCAACCATCACGCGTATCGAAAACACCAGCTACTGCGCTCACGGCATTTTCTCGCTTTAAATCCCTTTGTTTTTCTGACCGCTGGCTCGTCGTCTGACCCGCCAGCGGTAGCTCCTATGGTGCGCGACCAGCAAGTGTTGCGTTCACACCATGAGTCCCGCTTGATCCAAAGCGGTCTTGACAAACCCAATTGGAAACTGGGTTTCATATTAAACAAAATACGTGGGGTATTGGTCTCGTATTTTTTTCGATGCACCAAAATGTGTTGCCTGTGTTTATTCAAGTAATTTATCAAGCAACGTAGGTTAAGGCCTACTTAACACTCACAAGCTAACCACACACAACAGCAAGTAAAGCCGCATTCTGACGGCACGCTGACGATTCAAACAATCAGAAAGCCTGATTTAAATACCAACATATTTAGCACATTTGTAATAAATCAAAGTTATTATCCCGGCACTTGTTCTGTTGCCTAGAAACATCCATGCACAAGTCCAGGGACTGATAACGATGTCAGCGCTGGTTTCTATTGATTCAAATTATAAAAATTCAATACGGAGCATAAAAGATGAGAAACAGGATTCGCCCTTTGTCCCGATTCGCGCAACTCGCTATTGCATGTACCGCAACGTTTCTGGCCAGCCAATCCATGGCAGCCATCACCTTTCAGGCCTGGCCGACGACGACTGCAGTGGTTACTGCAGATACCTCCAACGCCTTTGGTGAAGATTTGAGCGGCTTGTTCTACCAACCAGCGTCTGGCACCCAGACACCGATCCTTTGGGCTGTTCAGAACTCTGGCAAGCTGTATAGCCTGACCTGGAATGGCACCGTTTACGCCAAGCGCACTGACAACAGTTGGGGTTCCGGCAAGACCATCGTATTTCCAAACGGCAGCGGCGCACCTGATTCAGAAGGTATCACCAAGGCGGAAATGGATTCACCAGCGGTATACGTTTCCATCGAACGAGACGGCAAAGGCAGCAACCGCTTCAGCGTGCTGCGTTATGACACCAGCCAGCCAGGCACCAAACTGGTTGCAACCAATGAATGGAACCTGACCGCCAGCATGCCTAAGGTGTCGGATACCAATCTTGGCCTCGAAGGCGTGACCTGGGTTCCAGACAGCTATCTGGTCGCCAGTGGTTTCAAGGATGCCAATACCAAACTGCCATACGATCCTGCCAACTATCCTTCGCATGGCACGGGATTGTTCTTTGTAGGTCTTGAGTACAACGGCACGATCTACGCTTACGCGCTGAATCAAACCGGTTCCAGCTACAACCTGATCGCCACCATCGCCAGCGGCCAAAAGAAGATCATGGATCTATCCTTTGATCGCGACAACAATGTGCTCTGGGCTTATTGCGACAATGGCTGCAAAAATCAGTCAACGCTGCTGAACGTCGACACCACAACTGGCTCCGCCACGCTGGGCACGTTCGTTGTGCGCAAAGGTTACAAACCACCGAAGGGCATCTCGACTGGCGAAAACAATGAAGGTATCGCTATCGCGCCTGAATCGGAATGCGTGAATGGTCTGAAGACATTTATCTGGACTGATGACGGCAACACAAACAACCATGCACTGCGTCGCGGTACGATTACCTGCGGACCGCAGTTCTAAACCTGCCGCCGCGTCAGTGATGCGGCAATAAGCTCAGTGTTATTTGCAAGCCACCGCCGACACAGTTTTGTGTGGGCGGTTTTACTTTCGGGCCTTACTCTTTATTAGGCACCTGCTCGGGGGCCTCCTGTGGCGGCGCGGGTGGAACACCGGCCAGATTGGGTAGCGCAGGTGTGACGGGGGCTGCAGGGGTAACACTTCCTCGCGCTGGTTCAGGCAAGGCCAGACGCTTGGCATCGCCATCTTCGGACAGCACGACATATTTGTCGTGAACTTCCTTCAGCACAACCCCACTCGCGATTTCCTTGTTCACTCGATAGGACTGCGCGGGTTTTCCGTCAATACTCAAAATGGCCAGACTGTCTTCGGTATCTCGGGCCACGACAACGCCCATCAAGCGAAAGTTTCCGCTAGTCACAGCTGCCATGCCCTCGCCACCAAACAGCTTGCCTGCCTGACTGATATCAACGGGTGCAGATTCATTCTGTGGCGGCACTTCTTCCTGCGCAGGTTTGGACAGCAGGGCCTGCATGAGCCAGTAAGCGCCACTACCCGCCAGCAAGATCATCAGGACCAAGCTGGCCGCTTTGGACCCCAGTCCACGCCCGCGTATCGTCAAATCGTCTTGCATCTTCTCGCCGTCCTAACGTATCAACTGGTTGATTTCGATGATGGGCATCAGCACGGCCAGCACAATCAGCAGCACCACTACACCCATGGCCAGAATCAAGGCCGGCTCCAGCAGCCCGGCTATGGTCAGCGCACGCCGCTCAAGATCCTGCTCCTGTTCGCTGGCGGCGCGGGCCAGCATGGCCGGCAACTCGCCCGTTGCCTCGCCGGCCCGAATCATATGCAAAAGCATGGGCGGGAAATGCTTGTGCTGCCCCAATGCACGCGCCAGCCCTACTCCTTCACGCACACTGGCGGCGGCGGTTTCAACTTGCTCGCGCATGGCGACGTTGGACAAGGTATCGCGACTGGTTTCCAGGGCCTTGAGGATAGGCACGCCAGAACCCGTGGTAATCGCCAGGGTGCTGGCAAAACGCGCGGTATTCAGGCTGCGCTCAAACTTTCCGTACAAGGGTGCGTTCAATAGCCAGCGATGCCAGCGCATTTTGGTGACGGGATTTTTAAGCGCTACATACCAGGCATAAGCGGCACCTACGCCTGCAATCGCCACCAGCCATCCATAGCTGCGCACGAAGTCGGACAAGCCCAACATCATCACTGTCAGCAGAGGCAACTTTTGTTTGGTATTGGCGAACACCGCCACAATCTGAGGCACCACATAGGTGAGCAGAAAAATCACAATCACAAACGCCACCACGGTTACGATGGCGGGATAGATGAAGGCCAGCTTGACCTTCTGCAGCAAGGCGTTGCGGCGTTCGATGTAGTCAGCCAGGCGGGTCAGCACACGTCCCAGCTGGCCGATGTGCTCACCCGAAGCGACCAGCGCCCGATAGATATCGGCAAAATCCTGCGGATGATGCGCCAGCGCGGCTGAGAGTGATGCCCCGCTCATCACATCGGCGCGTATCGCTGCAATCAGATCCCTTTGATAGTCGCGCTCGGCCTGTTCAAGCAATGCTGTCAGCGCCTGCTCGAGAGGCAAACTGGCTTCGAGCAGGCTGGCCAATTGACGAGTGAACAAGGCAACTTCAATGGTGGTCAGGCGCTGGCCAAAACCACGCGACCTGGGTTTACCTGCTGCGTCCAACTGCTGCGCAACGGCTTCCACCGTAACCGGAAACAAACCCTGGGCGCGCAAATCCGCGCGCGCCAGTCTGGCGCTGTCGGCGGTTACCACGCCCTTGCTGGTGAGCCCGGTAGCATCAACGGCTTCATAACGAAAAGCGGCCACGATCTGCTTGCCTATTCTTTGGTGACGCGAAGCAATTCAGCTTCGGTAGTAATGCCTTCGTGCAACCAGCGCTCGCCGTCATGGCGCATGGTGTGCATGCCATTGCGCTGCGCGGTCTGTTGCAGCTCGGCTTCGGAAGCATTGGCGTGAATCAGGGCGCGAATTTCATCATTGGCAAGCAGCAGCTCATAGACGCCGACACGACCGTGATAGCCGGTATGGCCACAGCGCTCGCAACCAACTTCATGCCAACCTTTTTCATCGCGGCGACGACAATGCACGCAGAGCTTGCGCACCAGCCGTTGCGCTACCACACCCAGCAATGATGACGAGAGCAAAAAGGGTTCGATGCCCATTTCCAGCAGCCGCGTTACAGCTGCTGCCGAGTCATTGGTATGCAAGGTCGCGAAGACAAGGTGCCCGGTGAGCGAGGCCTGCACCGCAATCTGCGCGGTTTCGAGATCGCGGATTTCACCAATCATGATGATGTCCGGGTCTTGCCGCAGGATGGCGCGCAAGGCCTTGGCAAAACTCATGTCGATGCGCGCATTGACTTGCGTCTGCCCGACACCGGCCAGCTCATATTCAATGGGATCCTCGACCGTCAGAATATTGGTCTGACTAGTATTGAGTCGCGATAGCGCGGCATACAAGGTCGTGGTCTTGCCCGAACCCGTCGGGCCTGTCACCAGCACGATGCCGTGCGGCTGGCTGATGAGCCGGTCAAACTGGGCCAGCACCTCGCTGCTCATGCCCAGCTGCTCGAGATCCAGCTTGCCAGCCTCCTTATCCAAAAGGCGCAGCACTGCGCGTTCGCCGTGGCCGGTTGGCAAGGTCGATACCCGTACGTCCAGAGGGCGGCCACCGATACGCAGACTGATGCGCCCATCCTGCGGCAGACGCTTCTCGGCAATATCCAGCTGCGCCATGATCTTGACGCGGGAAATCAGGGAAGCATGCACCGCCTTCTTGGGCTGCACGATGTCGCGCAGGCTGCCGTCGATGCGGAAACGAACCGCCGACGACTGTTCAAAAGGCTCGATATGTATATCCGAAGCGCCTTCACGCAAAGCCTGGGTCAGCAGCACATTGATCATGCGTATCACTGGCGCATCATCGGCCGACTCAAGCAGGTCTTCAATCGCCGGAAGATCATTCATCATCTTGGCGAAGTCAGCGTCTGACTCGAACTCATCCACCACTTGGGCAGCACTGTCGCCGCCGTTGGCGTAACTCTTAGCAATTGCGCTCTCAATCTGCTCGCGCGTCAGATTGTGCAAACGGATACGGCCAAAGCGCCGCCCCACTTCGGCTATCGCAGTGACTGCGGTTGCCTCCGAGATCCACACATCGGTTGCTTCGGCAACCGACTCGGCCTGTTTGGCCAGCAGGCCGAACTTGCGCGCGAAGGCGAAAGGCAACAGTGATGCGGTGGTGACGGAATTGTCGTTCATGGCGCTGGCGCATCCGCTGGTAGAGGCGAAGCCGGGGGCACGATCTCATCCGACAAGCGTAAACGCGGCAGGCCCGGCATGAAAGGACCGCCCTCTTCCAGCTTGGGCACCACCGCCGAACCGAGATCGCGGAAGATGGGCTTGGGCGTCTCGGCAGCAATCTGGCCCTTGCGCATATAGTCGTAGCGATCGGCCACGATGGTGCCGCTCTGCTCCGAATTGCGAATCACCGTAGGCCGCAGGAAAATCATCAGATTAGTTTTCTCGCGTGAGCCGCTTTGATACTTGAACAAGTTGCCAATGATGGGAATGTCGCCGAGCAGCGGCACCTTCTGCACCGAGCTGGATTTATTGTCACCGATCAAACCACCCAGCACGATGATTGCGCCGTCATCCATGACCACATTGGTATCCAGAGACCGCTTGTTGGTGGTCAAGCCGGCGCTGTTATTGAGGCTGCTGGGATCAACGCTGGAGACCTCCTGCGAAATCTCCATGCGCACAGTGCCACCTTCGGAGATATGGGGCCTGACGCGCAAGGCGACACCGACGTCCTTACGCTCGATAGTCTGGAAGGGGTTCGATGCAGCGCCGCCACTGTTCGGCACGTAAGAGCCGGTAATGAATGGCACGTTCTGGCCGACAATAATGCGCGCTTCTTCATTGTCCAGCGTCAGAAGATTCGGCATCGACAACACATTGCTGCCGTCCTTGCCATCCAGCGCTGTTGCCAAGGCACCCAAGCCTATCTTGCCGGCGATCTGACGGAATATGCCTATGGTCATGCCGTTGCTAGGTGTTAGTAGTGTCGGATCATTGCCGGTGCTGCCATGCAGCGCGACAGCCTGATTGATGATGTTGTCACCGCCGGTGCCAAAGCTCGTACCACCTGCGACCCTGTAGTTGCTGTTTGCGTTACCGGAGACGCCTAACCATTGCACGCCCAGCTTAGCCGTCACCGCATCCGACACTTCAACGATCAAGGCTTCCACATAGACCTGGGCCCGGCGTGTATCGAGCTGATCGATCACGCCGCGCAAATTGCGATACACCGCGTCACTGGCCGTGATGATGATGGTATTGGTAGTGGCATCTGCCTGAATAAAGCCGGCCGTGGTGCGGGTGCCACCTTGTAGATTTGCGTTTGAGCTGAGATTGATGGGCGCATACGCAGTGCCCTGTGCTGGCGGTGCGGCCGCGCCCGCACTCGAGCCGGGCGCATTGGCTACTGGCGTCTGCAGCATCGCGCCAGCCAAAGGTGCGCTCTGTGTTTGCGCCCCTGTGACTGAGGGATCAGCAGCCACAATCGCGCGCAGAGTCTGTGCCAGTTTCACGGCATCGGCATTTTTCAGGTAAACCACATGCACATTGCCGGCCTGCGTGGTTGGCTGATCGAGCTTGGCGATCAAGGCCTTGGCCAGGCTGGCGCGCCCGGCCGAAGGTGCGCGCACAATCACGGAATTGGTTCTCGAATCAGCCAGAATCACGGTACGTCCGCTGTCCACTCCGCTTGGTGAAGGCCCTGCATCAAGCAGCTTTTCTGCCATCACGGCAATATCGCTGGCGACTGCATATCGGATCGGCACTACATCCAGATCGTTAACTGCCGGCACATCCAGTGCCGCGATCATCTTCGCCAGGCGTTGCAGATTCTCGGCGTAATCCGTAATCACCAAGGTGTTGTTGCCAGGATTGACGTTGATTGTATTGTTAGGCGAAATCAGCGGGCGCAGCACCGGCAGGATGTTGGCGGCCGATTCGTAATTCAAGGTAAAAATCTGCGTGGCAATCTGGTCGCCCCTGACACTGGCGGGCTGACTCCTGGAGAGCTGCAATTTTGCGTCCGCTTCGGGCACCACTTTGACAAAACCATTGCCTAGCACCAAGGCGTAGCCTTGCAAACGCAGCATTGAAGCGAGCAGATCAAAAGCCTGCGACTTGGTGAGTGCCTTGTCCGAAACAAGGTTGATCGTTCCTTTGACGCGCGGGTCGATGATAAAGGTTGTATTGGTGTATTGACCAATCGCATTGATCACCGAGGCAATATCGGTATCGACAAAACTCATGACCGCCTTTGAGTTGCTGTCCTCTGCAGCCATCGCCGACTTCAGCAATGGCGGACAGGCAGACAAGGAAAATGTCGCGGCAATAGCCAGACTCAAATAGCCGGCAGAAAAACGAGGCAGTATATTTTTCATCATCTAAGTCCAGTTCCAGTCACACGACAGCGGAGAATGCTTTTTTACTCATGATTCTGTTGGCGCAAAGTCAAGCTGGCGCTGACAATTCCGGCATTCGCTTCAGCATTCAGCGTAGCTTCAGCAAGTTGCCAATGGGCACTCAGCTGCACTTCATTCAGCCAATCCAGCACACTGACAAAAGCCACGTTGCTAAGCTGTAGCTTGGCCATATCGCCATTCACCTCGATTTGCTTTGCGCTCAAGTTTTTACTTTTCAGACTCAGCTCAAGCGCCTCTTTGGTGAGCGGCACCAAGGCTGGATTTGACTGCACTACCGGCACAGGCAAGCTACTGGCTTGATCCAGCAAGGAACGCAACATAAGGTTTTGCTGGCGCAAAGCCGGCAAGCTTTTTTGCAAACGTTCGCGACCGTTCAAGGCGGGAGCCACCAACAAGGTATAGCCCAGGACAACCGCAATAATCAGCGCTGCCCATGCCAACAGGATGCGCTCACGCGGTTGGCGCTGTTGCCAAAGTAAGCTTAAGGAAGCCATCATTTGCGGCTCCCGATTTTCCAGGCACTACCGCTCTCTACTTCGCTCCAGCGCAAACTGGCATTAGCAAAGGCAGCCTGAATCTGCGCACGATCAACATCAGCATTCAGCGGTGCAGCAAAATGCACCAGCAAGGCACCATCTCGGTAATCAAGCGTTAAGATTGCCGGTAGTGTTGTCACGGCGTGGAGCCCATTCCATACGGAACCAAAGCGCGATGCCAAAGCAATAAAACTGTCGTCGGACACCTTACCGGCGGCCTGCTCGGCCAAGGCAATTTTCTGCCGGGTCTGGGCTAGTGGATCAACGATAACGGTCTCATCCGGATAGGCGGCTCGATAACGCTTGCCCATGTCTTCACGCAAGTTTTTTGCTTCGTGCGCAAGCTGCCACCATTGCAGATTGAGACCCACAATATTCAAAAGCAATACCGCGGCCGCCAAGCGCAAGGGCCAACGCCAACGATGCCAGCGTGCCTTGCCGGCCTCAACGCGGTTCGGCATACCCGCAATCAGATCTGCGCCCGAAGGAATTTTTTGCGCCGCGCTGATCCAATGCGGCCAGCTATCGGCCAATACCACGACGTCCTTGGCATCGAGCGCCAGATAAGCCGCCACGCTGGCGGCCGGCACATGCAGTGCCATGGTCTGTTGTGGCGCGACAGCGCGCAAACTGGCGAGAACATCCACCGGTGCGAGTGACGAAGACAACCAACCTACGCCCTGCTGCGCAGAGAGATGCAAAGTAATATCCCCTGCTTCGCTAACCGCAGCGGCAAGCTCTCCCGCTCTAGCCTGCAAGCAGAGTTGCCCAGGCAAGACTTGCAAATGATGAGCGCCCAAAGCAAGCAAGATTCCCGTCACATTTTTAAGCCAATCGCGCTGCACGACCATGATCTGCCGCTTGCTGTCGTCTTGCTCTGCGGCAGCCACCATGACACATGCATCGGTGTCCTCAAGAATGTGCTCTTCAACCACATGCGGCAATACTGCACTGAGTTTGCTTGCGCTCAAAGGCGGCACGGGTAGGTGCAGCAAGGTCACATCAGCAGCTGCCAGCAGCACGACTACGCGCTCGGCGCCGACGATAGCCGAACCCAACTTTTCCAGCGCTTCATCGCCTTCACGCTCAATGCCCTCTTCCGACATCAGGGCAAATGCGCAGGTGCTCAGCTTGGTCAATGGCTGATCCAGGCTGGCTCGTGATGGCAGGCGGATATACAGGATGGTCAAGATGTCGCACTCATTGTTGTCGCGTCCATAACACGGTACTGAGATTGCTCTCTCGTTTGAGCAGCGATAGCGTACTGCCAACTGCACGTCCTATGCGGACCTGGCTATCGACCAGAAAATAGTTGCTCGAAAAGCCAACCGGCTTGGCGTTGCTGCCTGCCGAGACATTCTTGTTGCCGCCAAGCCGCGCCGAGAAATCGGCCGCATCGCGAAAATAGGCAGCCGCACGACTGGCGATCAGAAAGCTGGCATCCGCCTGTGTCATGGATTCAAAACAGGCAGATAAAACCTCAAGCGAAGCCGTATTCAGATTCACGGGTGTTGGCACGGGCAAGACCACCACGAAATCGCGCATTCGCTCTACGGCGGCTGGTGTCACACCCGGAATGGCGAGCAGATCATCCACATGCAGCAGAGGCAGGACACCACCACTACGCACGTCGGGGGGCAGTGCTTCGGACGGCTTGCGTAGATACTCGGCAATACTCACAGCCAATGCCGGCGACAATTGCAGATTGCGCAGCAAACGCTGGAAAGTGGCGAGTTCCGCTTTATTGACACCACCATCGCCACTTAGATTGGTAAGGTTGTAGCGTGACTGAGCATCGATGATGCGCCGCGACACGACGGCATCGCTTTCAGCCTCGATATGCGAATTGAGCAAAGGCTGTGACCAGCTTTGACCGAGATAGTCCACGTTATTGACGCGCTTGGCGTCGGCATTCAGAATTGCAGCGGCCCAATCAAGCTGGCCGAGCAGGCTTCTCTCAAGCTCTCCGTGCAAGCGCTGGTTTTCCAGCACGCGTAATTGCACTTGCTGCTGCCAGAATACGCCCGCAACCAATGTCACGGCCAAAGCCGTCAGTAGCAGAGCCGTGACAACGGCCACGCCACTTTGCGCTGAAGGCCGACGGATTGACTGGCTCATGCCGCCCCCAGTGAAAACAATTTGACGATGCGCCCTTGTTGCCCCGGCAGCTGCAAAGCCATTTCCAGGCCGCTCCAGTTCATTACGCCAGCAGAACGATTCTCGGAAGGATCGACCCAGGCCCGAGAAGCTGCATCCCAGAAGCGAATTTGCATGGTCGCGATATTTTTTTGCAAAACAACCGGGGCCATAGTGTTGGCGTCTGCATCAGTGGCCGCTGCGCGCAGCAGCTCGTCCAGCTCACCCAGATCGCGCGTTGCCAATGTCTCTTGCCGCATGAGCACACCATTCAACAGGCGGTAGCTGACGATTTGCACTCGCGTCGGTTCCTGCTCGGCAAACGCCAGGCGGATCAGCACCAGCCTGTCCTGCAACGCCATCAATGAGGGGCGTACGCCTATCAGCGTTGCCGGTGCCAGCTGAGCGCAATCTCTTTCCAGCTGGGCAAAGGTTAGTTGCATGCCATTCATATTCTCGGCTTGCTCGGCCAATGCAATGCGGCCACGCACAATACCGTCCAGTCCGCGCCAGCCAAGCACTGCCACCAGCGCAAGAATACTGATCGCGACAATGACCTCAATCAAGGTGAAGCCTTGATTGCGATGTACAGGATGGAAAGAGCGCAGGCCTTCAGTGCACATGCGGCACCCATAGCGTCAATTCAACAATTCGCTGCTGCGGATTGGCAGCGTCATAGACTTGCACTGCCACACGACGGAAATTCGGATTGGGCGTAGCTGAGGTATGCGTTTCACAAACCAGCTGCAGGGCATTCTGCGGACATTCAACGCTATTGCTGCCAATAGCCGGCCAGGCATGCGAGAGGCGAATCTGCGCCAGCTGATTTTCAGCCGACCAGACTGCCATCATATTGATGCGCAGGCTATCGCTGTTTTGAGTCAAGCTGCCCATGGCGCGCAAACTGGCGCCCAATGCCACACCCACAATCACAAGAGCCACCAGCACTTCCAGCAGGGTAAAGCCCACAGCATGAATCGAAGGCCGGATGCGCATCGCAGTATCAGTCGACCGAAAAATGACCGACGCCGTCAGCACGGATGGTCGCCACTGCGTCGGTGGTGGCCAGGGTCAGCACAAAGGGTTTATCGATAGGCTCGCGGCCAAAGATGATACGGATATTGCCATCTTGCCTGGCGGTGGCCGGTATGCTGAGTCGCATCGGTGTCAGTTTGAAGTCACGCTGACGCAGCAGACTATCCTGGCTCAGCACCTGCCAACCCTGTTCTTCGCTAACCAGGAAACGATACTGTCCGGCATTCGCTTCGAAGGCGATGGGGCGATTACGTAAAATGGCCTCTTCGCGCGCCAATTGCAGCAGCAGCGCAATACGCTGGGCATCGTCTTGCAGCGTGCGCCTATTGTTACCAAAAGCTTGCAGCGATATCGCGCCCAAGGCAATCCCGCCAATCACGACCACGACGAGCAATTCGATCAGCGTAAAACCATGTCCGCGCCTGTGCAGACACCGCTGGTGCAGTACTGCAGCAGACACTACAGATCCCAGGAGCCAATATCGGCGTCAAGGCCTTCGCCGCCAGGCTGCCCATCCGCACCAAATGACAGGACATCAATCTCCCCCTTGATTCCTGGTGATAGATATTGGTAAGGATTACCCCATGGGTCTTTCGGCAACTTCTCGATATACCCACCTGTCTTCCAGC
>DATJIB010000148.1:0-7616 GCA_035493575.1 Rhodocyclaceae bacterium
TACTGGTGCGATCCACCATGTCGCAAACCGCTTGTTCATATGCCGGCCACTTGTCGCGATTGCGCCAGTCATCCGGCGTGATCTTGAAGCGTTTGAAGCGTGTCTGCTCGCGCGCCTTGAAGCGGCGTAACTGCTCTTCACTGGAAACGCTTAACCAGAACTTGCAGACGATGGTGCCGTTGTCCACCAACTGTTGCTCAAACTCGTTGATCTCGCCGTAAGCACGCATCCAGTCCGCTTCGCTGCAAAATCCCTCGACGCGTTCGACCAACACACGGCCATACCAGGAGCGATCAAAAATCGCGAACTGGCCATGCCCGGGAACGTGGCGCCAGAAACGCCACAGATAAGGCTGGGCGCGCTCGTCTTCAGTGGGCGCGGCGACCGGCACCGTTTGATAGTGGCGTGCGTCCAGTGCAGCCGTAACGCGGCGAATGGCCCCGCCTTTGCCGGCTGCATCCATGCCCTCGAAAGCCAGTACGACAGAGCGTTGGCGGAACTTCGGATGACGCGACAATTGGTTCAAGCGGCCTTGCCATTTTTCCAATTCACGCTCGTATTTCTTGTCTGGAATTTTCTGGCTCAGGTCGAGCGTATTCAGCAAGTTGCGTCCATCCAGTGAGGGCGTCAGCGCCCGCGCGGCTTTGGGCTTGCCGCTTGCCTTGGCGGATTTCTTGGCCGCTGCGCTGGCCGCTGCGCTGGCCGCTTGTTTGTGATGAGTTTGCAGTTGCTTGCGCAAAGTCGCCAGCAGATGCCGCCCTACGGCAAGGGCGCGATGGTTTGGGTCACTGCCATCAATCACAGTCCAGGGTGCTTGCGCGCTGCTTGTCTCGCGTAATACATGTTCGGATGCGGCGACAAATTTCTTGTAATGCTTGAACAACTTCCAGTCGTGCTTGGTCACCCGCCACGCTGTCAGCGGATCGGCGGACAACTTCCTCAGGCGTTTTTCCTGGCCTTTTTCGGACAGATGAAACCAGTACTTGATGATGAGGACATTCTCATCAGTGAGCATTTTCTCGAACAGCTGGATGTCTTCAATGGCCTCGCCCAAGGCGGCTTTTTTGCCCCGCCCGGTGGCCTCTGCAACGATAGGGTCGGTGTACCAGTTGCCGAAGAAAATGCCAATTTTGCCTTTGGGCGGCAGCACGCGCCAGAAACGCCACAGCGGTGGCCGCTGCTGTTCTTCATCGCTGGGGGGAGGGAATGCGTGCGTCTCAATGTGGCGAGGATCCATCCACTCGTTGAGCAGATTGACGGTTTCGCCCTTGCCGGCGCCGTCGAGACCATTGATCAAAATCAGGACCGGGAACGCGCCGGCGACCTTGAGTTCGTATTGCACATCGAGCAGATCAGCGCGCAACTTCTTGATACCGCGCGCGTAGGTTTGATCGTCAATCTTGTGGCCCAGCTCGGCTGATTCGAACATGCAAAATCCCTTGTTAAATATCACCCCATAAAGCCATCATCGCCGCTATCGTTGCCAGCCCGGCCGTCTCGGTGCGCAGAATGCGCGGTCCGAGCAGCAAGGGCTTGAAGCCGACACTACGTGCCGCGGCTTCTTCGCTGTCGTCAAAGCCACCCTCAGGGCCGATCAGTAATGCAATGCTGTTGCCTGGCATCGCCATCTCGCGCAAGCGCTCTCCGCCTGTCGGGGCCAGTAAAAAACGCTGCTCCTCACTATTGCGGGTCTGAGCAAAATACTGGTTCAGATCGAGCAGCGGCAACACCTGCGGCACCACGTTGCGGCGACTTTGCTCACACGCCGAGACAGCGACCTCTTGCCAATGCGTAATACGCTTGACCGCCCGCTCACCGGATAGTTTCACCACGCTGCGTTTTGCGGCCACCGGCTGAATGCTTGTCACGCCCAACTCAACTGCTTTTTGCACGACCCAGTCCATCTTGTCGCCACTCGGCAAGGATTGCACTAGCGTGATCTTGAGTATGGGTTCGGCTACCCCGGCAGCTGCACTTTGAATCTCAACCGTCACTTCCTTGCCCACGCTGGCGAGTTGTCCCTCCCATTCGTGCCCAACGCCATCAAACAAAGTGACTTGCTCACCGGCTTTCAAACGCAAAACCCGCCCGGCATGGTGGGCGGCGGCATCAGGCAGGGCAATGGTGGCGCCTACAGTGGCGGCCAAATCGGGACAATAGAAGCGGGGTATCATGGCTCGATTATATGAGGCAGGCGTCGTGTTGTGCCGCTCTGCGCATGAAACAAAGAGGTATTCGTCAATATGGTCAGCACCCCCACCCCCGTTTGCGATTTCGATAGTCCAGCGCCCACATTTGAATTGCCTGGCACCGATGGCGCATTACACAGTCTCTCTTCAGCCCGTGGCGAGAACGGTCTGCTGGTGATGTTTATCTGCAATCACTGCCCGTATGTGAAAGCCATCTTGGATCGTCTTGTGCGTGATACACGAGAGCTCAAGCAGTTTGGTGTTAACAGCATCGCCATCATGAGTAATGATGCTCGTGAGTATCCGGAAGATTCATGGGACAACATGGTGACCTTGGCCCGCGATCTGGACTTTCCGTTTCCGTATGTACTGGATGAAACGCAGGAGGTTGCCAAGGCTTACGGTGCAGTTTGTACGCCTGATTTCTTTGGCTTCAACAGTCGGCTGGAGTTGCAATATCGTGGCCGCCTGGATGCTTCAGGCAAGCAAGCTGCGGCAGCGGATGTGCCGCGTGATTTGTTCAATGCAATGAAGCGGGTTGCGGAGACGGGTCGTGGGCCGCTTGAGCAGATTCCGAGCATTGGGTGCTCGATCAAGTGGAAGAGCGCGGAGTGAGTCAGTTTGTGGCTTCTACTTTTTTGGATTCGCCCTTAGCTCTGTAGTCATCTAGCGGCCAATGCCCGGTCTCGCCCGGGCGGGCGACTTACTTTCTTGTAATGCGACAAGAAAGTAACCAAAGAAGCGCACCCCGGTTCGCCGGCCCTGCGGGCTACCCTCGCTCCAGGCAATCGAATCGGCCGGTTCAGAAACTCGCTTCGCTCAGACATGCTGAACCGGACTACCCCGATTCAATTGCCTTCCACTCGGCGTCTCTCAGGGGACCCGCACGTCAAAACCGATTGGCGATCCGCGTCAGGTGGTTTGCTTTTGGGCCCCCTGAGAAACGCTGAGCGGAAGGTCTCGGGATCGCCAGTGCCGTTTGCACTGTCTGAGCGTAGCGAGTTGTGCAAACGTGGCGCGATCGCGAGGCCTGTAGCGAAGGGACCGCGAAGCGGCGTTGAACCGGGGCCGCTTTTTCTTTGCTTACTTTCTTTTGGCGGTTCAAAAGAAAGTGAGGCGGCCGTCCGGACGAACTCCGGACATTGGCCGTACAGCTTGAGAAAACCTAAGAGAGTCCTCAGCGCAATTCAGGCTTCAACAGCTCTTTAAACTTCTCCCGAATCTTCTGCACCTTAGGCCCCACCACCGCCACGCAATACCCCTGATTGGGGTTATGCAGAAAATAATCCTGATGATAATTCTCAGCCGGATAGAAGCGAGGAATCGGCAGTACCTCAGTCACGATAGGGTCATCCCAAACATGAGCTGCTTCAAGCTCTGCAATCAACTGCTTGGCAATCTTTTCTTGCTCGGCATCATGCGTGAAAATCACAGAACGATATTGCGTGCCACGGTCGTTGCCTTGACGATTCAGCGTGGTTGGATCGTGGATGGCGAACAGCGTGATCAGCAACGTGCGGTAATCGATGACGTTCGGATCAAAGGTTAACTGCGCCACCTCAGCATGGCCTGTGGTGCCGGTGCAGATGTCTTCGTAAGTCGGATTGTTGGTGTGGCCCCCAGCATAGCCAGAGACGACCTTATGCACGCCGTTGAGCTGCGTGAGTGAGCCTTCGACACACCAGAAGCAGCCACCACCAAAGGTGGCAAGGGAAAGATTGTTTTCGCTCATGACGGGCTCCTGATGTTAAAGGTTTTACTCTGCCTTAGATGAGGGCAGGATCGTGTTCATCAAGGCCGATATCAACACTCAATTCGCTGGCCAGCGTTTCGAGTACGCGGCGTAGTTCGTCGTCTGCGAGCGATTGCGGTACGACCAGCAAGGCATGTACCTTGAACATATGATGCTCGGCTTCAGCGTGGCTGACGATCTCGGTATGCAGGTCTTCAATGCTGACACCACGTTCGGCCAGGCTGGTCGATAGTAGGCGCACGATGCCTGGTCGATCCGGACCTACCAGCTCCAGCTTCAACATACGGCGGCCGGCTGGAATGGCTGGTGCATCATTGCGGGCAATCTTGACCTGCAAGCCGGATGCTTCGAGTCTGTGCAGGGCTTCGATCAAAGGTTCTGCATGTTCAGCGCTGACCTGGAAGTGCACCATGCCGGCGAATTGCCCGGCGAAGTGGGTCATACGGCTATCGGCCCAATTGACGGCGAAGCCATGCGTGCAGTCAGATAGCTGGCGTACCAGACCGGGGCGGTCACGGCCAATGACGGTGACTACCAATGAGGTGGTCAATGGGTTGGTTTGCGCCGTCAGTGAAACCGTGCGCTTGATCAGCGGCGCCTTGGTGGCGAAGCGAGGGTCTTGCTTGGCGGCTGGCAGGCTTCCGTGTTCTTTTGCATGGGCTACGACCTGACGGATCAGGCGCAGACCCATAGGTGACAGGGCGCGCTCCCACAAGTCGCGCGCGCTTTCGCCCTTGACCACAAAGCACCAGTCCTGCGCGGCGATAGCGCCATCGTCCCAGCCCGCGTCGAGGTGGTAGATCGAGCCACCGGCGATAGGGTCGCCTTCGAGCAGCGTCCACTCCACTGCAGCGATGCCGCGATGGCGCGGCAGCAGGGATGGGTGGTAACCAATGCCGCCGATGCTTGCTCGCGCCATGGCTTCGTCGGTGATGAAGGCATGGGTATGGGCAGCGATGATGAGGTCAGTGTCTTCATGCAAATCGGTGCCTGGCACTTTGCGCGGGCTTTCCAGAATCGACAGCGGCAAGCCGGCATTGCGGGCGGCTACGGCCAGGCGGTCGTCTGCCGATGGCGCAACGACACGGACGACTTCGATTCCATCTTTAAGCAAGTTTTCAAGCACTGCGGCGCCGAAATGGCGCGAGCCGACCAGGGTGCACTTCATTGATTTATCCAGGAGTAATGGAAAGGTTAAAAGGTGTTTGACCAGCGGGAGGCAGGCACTAAAACAGTGCCTGACAAGGGCCCGAGTCCGATATCGTTATCGTATTTGCCAGTTCAGGCTGCGCAGCATCGCATATTCGAGCGAAACCAGGCAAAGGAAAATTCGGGCTGTCAGCTTGCCGAAATGCTGTGTTAAAATCAAGGGTTCCACGTTCGGGATTGTCACGTTTTGCGTACAAGCACCGGCGGTGAAATACACAAGATCGGCGTGAGCTGTACTCCGCACTGCGGGGTCTCGAAGTCGGCACCTCTCAATTATTTTGCACTAGCAAGGATGACTCATGAAGATTCATGAATATCAGGGCAAAGAACTTCTGCGCAAGTTCGGTGTTCCTACTCCCCGCGGCATTCCATGTCTGTCGGTCGAGGAAGCAGTCAAGGCTGCTGAAACTCTGGGCGGCAACATTTGGGTTGTGAAGGCACAAATTCACGCCGGTGGTCGCGGTAAGGGCGGCGGCGTTAAAGTTGCCAAGTCGCTGGACGAAGTCCGCGCCAAAGCCACCGAAATTCTCGGCATGCAATTGGTCACGCACCAGACCGGTCCAGAAGGCCAGAAGGTTCGTCGCCTGCTGATCGAAGACGGCGCCGATATCAAGAAGGAATACTACGTTGCCGTTCTGACCGACCGCGCTACCCAGAAGGTCGTCATCATGGCGTCTTCCGAAGGCGGTATGGACATCGAAGAAGTTGCTCACGCAACCCCAGAAAAGATTCTGAAGGAATTCGTCGATCCAGCAACCGGCCTGACCGACGCACAAGCTGAAACGCTGTCGCGCGGTATTGGCGTGCCTGATGCATCCATCGCTCAAGCCAAGCAAGCCATTCAAGGCCTGTACAAGTGCTACATGGAAACCGATGCTTCCATGGCTGAAATCAACCCGCTGATCCTCGAAGGCAACGGCAACATCAAGGCTCTGGACGCCAAGTTCAACTTTGATGCCAATGCGCTGTTCCGCCACGAAGACATCGTTGCCTACCGCGATCTGGACGAAGAAGATCCGGACGAAATCGCTGCTTCCAAGTTCGACCTGGCCTACATTGCCCTCGACGGCAACATCGGCTGTCTGGTGAACGGCGCCGGTCTGGCCATGGCAACCATGGACACGATCCAACTGTTCGGCGGGTCCCCAGCCAACTTCCTCGACGTGGGCGGCGGTGCCACCACTGAGAAGGTTACCGAAGCGTTCAAGATCATGCTCAAGAACCCTGAAGTAAAGGGCATCCTGGTCAACATCTTCGGCGGCATCATGAAGTGCGACACCATCGCCAACGGCGTGGTCACCGCAGCGCGTGAAGTCAAGCTGGCAGTGCCACTGGTTGTGCGTATGAAGGGCACCAATGAAGACCTCGGCAAGCAGATCCTGAAGGAATCCGGTCTGCCAATTATCTCTGCCGACACCATGGCCGAAGCTGCGACCGCTATTGTCGCCGCGGTCAAGTAAGGAGCATCTGAATGTCTATTCTGATCAACAAGAACACCAAGGTCATCACCCAAGGTATCACCGGCAAGACCGGTCAGTTTCATACCGAAAAGTGTATTGAATACGCGAACGGCAAGGCTGCATATGTTGCTGGCGTGAACCCTAAGAAGGCTGGCGAATCCGTTCTGGACGTGCCAATTTTTGCCACCGTCAAGGATGCTGCCACCGCTACCGGTGCTACTGCTTCCGTGATCTACGTGCCACCAGCTGGCGCCGCTGCTGCGATTTGGGAAGCTGTTGAAGCCGACCTGGATCTGGTGGTGTGTATCACTGAAGGCATCCCAGTCCGTGACATGCTGGAAGTGCGTAACCGCATGAAGGCCAAGGAAGCTGCTGGCGGCAAGAAGACCATTCTGATCGGGCCAAACTGCTCCGGCATCATCACCCCTGAAGAAATCAAGATCGGCATCATGCCAGGCCACATCCACAAGAAGGGTCGTATCGGCGTGGTTTCGCGCTCCGGTACCCTGACTTACGAAGCGGCTGCGCAGCTGTCGGAAGTGAACCTGGGTCAATCCACCGTTGTGAATATCGGTGGCGATCCAATCAACGGTCTGAAGCACTTGGACGTTCTGGAAATGTTCAACAACGATCCAGACACCGAAGCCATCATCATGATCGGCGAAATCGGTGGTCCAGACGAAGCCAATGCGGCTGAGTGGTACGCCAAGAACGGCAAGAAGCCTATCGTTGGCTTCATCGCCGGTGTTACCGCCCCTCCGGGCAAGCGTATGGGCCATGCCGGTGCGCTGATCTCTGGCGGTGCTGACACTGCCGACGCCAAGCTGGCGATCATGGAAGCCTCCGGTTTCAAGGTCACCCGCAACCCGTCGGAAATGGGCAAGCTGCTGAAGTCGCTGCTGTAAGTATCGGCTGCTGCAATCCCATGAAAAACCGCGCCGAATCCGGCGCGGTTTTTTTTCGCCCTTGGGTACGTGGAAGAGGTCTGTCTCTCCGATAGGTGTT